>JBGAWA010000063.1:0-14404 GCA_044227805.1 Chitinophagales bacterium
GTTTAACCCCGACGTAGAACTGCTTAGGGTTTGTGAAACATTTTCTTTTCTTGACAAATTGAGCAAACCCTTAGCAGTTCTAAGTCGCAGCGAAGCGGGATTTTTCCATTGAAAAATCCGGGTTAAAAATTAATTTAAATGTTCCCGTCAGCGATGTATCATTGCATTTCTTTCAGGTTATAAAAGCGTGAAAGCGACAGCGCGGCATACATGACAGAACTGAGCATCAAATCATCACCTGCATTAATACTATTGTTGCTTTGGCAATTGCTCATTGCTTCACCTGAAGTTTATGCCGGTAATTGCGCGCTGCCAAAGCCAACCTCCGTTGCAGCATCCAATATTACCAACTGTCAGGCAACCCTTAGCTGGAGTACGGTAGCCGGTGCAGCGTATTACGCTGTAAAATTTAAGAAGCAGGCCGCAACAACATGGTCGCCTGTTGTAAATGTTGGCTTGAATGATTCGTACACTTTCACGGCGCTGGAACCTGGTGTAAAATACAATTTCGCCGTAGCCACCTTCTGCAGCAATAATAAAACCGCCGGTTACAAAAGCATCAAGGTTACTACCACAGGTTGCACAGCACCGGTTATTTCCAATATAGTGATCTCGGCGCCGGATGAAGCAGTGATTACCTGGAACGGAGGTAGTTGTAACTCATCCTACAATCAGCTCAGGTACCGGAAGAGCATGGAGTTAAACTGGACTTATGTATTCACAGCAGGCAACAATTCAGTCACCTTGCATAACTTAATGGCGGGTACCACTTATTCCTGTCAGGCGGCAGTTTGCGAAGACACAACGGGTAAATGGTCGGCACCTGCGTATTTTCAGATGGCAGGCAAGCCTAATATTCTGATGATTATTCTGGATGATGCGCGTTATGACAGCTACAGTTGTAATGGAGGCCCTTCTTTTTTTCACAGCCCGAATATCGACCGTATAGCGAATGAAGGGGCTAATTTTCGATATAGTTTTTGCGTGCAGTCATATTGCATACCGAGCCGCGGCAGTATCGTAACAGGCTTGTATCCTCACAAAAATGGCGCGACCAACAATTCAGAAACGATTTATGATTACCTGCCAACTACTGCAAAGATCCTTGACAGCGCAGGATATTATACTGGCTGGATTGGCAAATATCATATGGCTGTAAAACCGCAGCCAGGTTACGATTACTGGTTTGCCACCAAAGTAAACAGCGGTATTGATGAATATAACAATTTGAAGTACAATCATAATGGCACGCTTGCAACAGTGCCGGGCCATGACACGGATATTATCACCGATACGGCGCTGGCATTTCTCGACCGGAACGCGGACAAGAATTTTTTTGTAACGGTGGGGTACCATGCACCCCACAACCCGTTTATTCCTCAGCCGATATTTCAGGGCATTTATGAAGGCGATCCAATGCCTGTTCCGGACAATACCGCGCATTACAAAAAGAATTTTCCATCCTTCCTTTATAATCTTTCTCCATCCTATTATATCGGTCAGCAGGAAGTAGCTGATCAGTATCAACCTTATTATGAAATGCTCGCGGGGCTTGATGTAGCCATTGGAAAGATCCTGGATAAACTGGCGCAGCTTTCCATCATCGACAACACAATTATCATTTTTACCAGTGACAATGGAGCCATGTTTGGCGAGCATGGATTATTCCTGAAGCGGTTCGCCTATGAGCCATCATCCCGTGTTCCATTGTTCATTCGCTATCCGGCATGGTTTCCGGCTGCAACAGTTATCAGTAGTCAGTTCGCGCTCAATGTTGACCTTGCTCCGACGATACTGGAAGTGGCCGGCATCAATGGCAATTATTCGTTTGATGGTGTTTCACTGAAGAACATTGCGCAGGGATCTGCCATCCGCAACAGTTATTATTTTGAATCAATTTATGATCCGTTTACGGCAGAGCTTCCTTCCCTGCGTTCTGTCAGAACACTCACTGAAAAATATATTGCATATGGTTGCAATCATGATACAGAAGAGTACTTTAACCTGGCAACTGATCCGGCAGAAGATACCAACCAGGTTAAGAATCCAGTTTATGCCGCCGCCATTGAGAGTCTGAAAACCCTATTGAATGATTTTAAGTTGCAGCTGGATGACACTGAGCAGGAGACAGTGCTTAATTGTTTTCTGAAGGCAGGATCACAGAAAAGCGTGGATGCCACAAATTTGGATCCTGAAGATCTGCCTTCACTAGAAGATAATGTACTGATCTATCCTGTTCCGGCGAAAGAAAACATTACCGTGGCTTTTATGTCAACAGAAGAAGATGGTGATGCACGCATCACAATTCGCGATGCATCAGGAGAAACCGTCAAGCAACAAAGTACGGTGGTGAGTACAGGTCAGAATGTGATTTTTCTGAATATTGAAAAATTGTCTGCCGGTTATTACCTGCTTACTACAAGTGCTAATGGAATAAGTATCACCAGGCCATTACTGATAGTGGATTGATTTGAAGCAACTGATTGGCTGGCAGAGGCTGCGGCAGTGCACCACATTTTGAAGTTCCAGTCAAAGCAGGTTCAATCCCGATTATTCAACGGAAAGACCAGCGTTGAAAAATCCGGGTTAAAGTTTTGGTGTTGTATCTTTGAACGATTATTACCTTAAAGTGAAGCAAAATATGGAGCATTTTAATGATCGGTCAAGAGTTTGGGTTTACCTGAGCAACCGGGTATTTTCGGATGTGGAATCAAGCGATATCAGTTTAGCCATTAAACATTTTTGCAAGGAATGGTCTGCGCATGGCACGAAACTGAAAGCTGCCGGAGAAGTGCGCTATAACCGCTTTATCATTTTAATGGTTGATGAAACAGCAGCCGGCGCGAGTGGATGTTCCATTGATAAATCCATTCATTTTATCCAGGCACTGGAGAAGGAGTATGACGTGCGTCTTTTCGACAGACTGTTACTGGCCTGGAAGGCTGAAGCCGGCATTCATGTTGCGCCCATTCATAATCTTCAACAACTTTTTGATGATGGAACCATCAGTCCCGGAACTATTGTGTACAACAATGCAGTCACTTCTAAAAAGGACTTCGAGGAAAAGTGGGAGATACCTTTTTCTCAAAGCTGGATGTTCGCGCGGATCAACACTTCAAAAAGTAGCGTTGTTCCATAACCATTGCATCGGTTGTGGCACGTTAACACTAGACATGAATAGTCATTATTGGTTCGTAGCATTTCTTGCTACATTTGTGACCTTTATACATTCAACGATTGGAAACAAAGCATGTTAATAATAAGCTGTCGTTTGCAGGCTTATTAATCACACTGGGAATAATATACGGAGATATCGGTACTTCTCCTTTATATGTGATGTCGGCGATCATGGGGCGCGAACCCATCGATAAATTTCTCGTACTCGGCGGTGTCTCCTGTGTTTTCTGGACACTTACCATTCAGACTACGCTGAAGTATATTGTATTAACCATACAGGCGGATAACAAAGGAGAAGGGGGCATTTTTTCACTCTATGCGCTTGTCCGTAAACGGGCAAAATGGCTCATCTATCCTGCCATCATTGGCGGTTGCACTTTATTGGCTGATGGCATCATCACTCCTGCCATTACTGTTTCCGCAGCTGTGGAAGGATTGAAGATCTATAATCCGGGCCTCAATACTATTCCCATCATTGTGACGATCATTACCTTTCTGTTCGTCTTTCAACGTGCAGGAACGCGACTGGTGGGAAGTTCTTTTGGTCCTATCATGTTCCTTTGGTTTTCGATGTTGGGTATATTAGGGTTGCATAAGATACTGGAACATCCTGCCATCCTGCAGGCAGTGAATCCTGTTTATGCAATTGGTCTTCTTGTAAAGCATCCCAATGGCTTCTGGCTGTTGGGTGCCGTTTTTCTCTGTACCACGGGAGCTGAGGCGCTGTATTCAGATCTTGGTCATTGCGGCAGAAAGAATATCCGCGTCAGCTGGATATTCGTCAAGACCTGTCTGTTGTTGAATTATTTCGGACAAGGCGCATGGCTCATGCGTCATCAGGGCCTGCTGCTGGAAGGGAACCCGTTTTATGGTATCATGCCGCCATGGTTTGTGATATTTGGTATCATCACGGCAACGGCGGCTTCCGTTATTGCCAGCCAGGCACTCATCTCGGGTTCGTACACACTCATCAGTGAAGCAATGCGGCTCAATATCTGGCCTAAAGTGCGTATCATATTTCCTACTGTTCAGCGCGGGCAGGTTTATATACCCAGCGTGAATTGGTTTTTATTCGCCGGTTGTGTATTGATCGTTTTGTATTTCAGGAAATCAGCCAACATGGAAGCGGCGTATGGATTGGCCATCACCATTACCATGATGATGACTACCATCTTATTCAGTACCTACTGGTATGTGAAACATGGTTCCTGGATTACAACAGCGCTGGTGGGGGGTACTTTCTTTTCAGTGGAAATTTCTTTTTTCATAGCGAACATGAGCAAGTTTCCGCATGGTGGTTATGTCACCTTGTTTATTGCATTCCTGCTATTTTCCGTAATGTTTACCTGGTTTAAGGCCCGGAAAATCAAAAACAGGTATCTTGAATTTGTTCCTTTTGATGAATACCTTCCTTCACTCAGGGAACTGAGTGAAGACAAATCCATCCCAAAGTATGCATCACACCTCATCTATCTCACCAGCGCTGATTACAAGACTCAGATTGAAGATAAGGTGATTTACTCTATATTTAATAAGCAACCGAAACGGGCAGATATCTACTGGCTCATACATGTTGATGTAATGGATGAGCCCTACAGGACAGATTATTCGGTGGATATCCTGGTTCCCAATAAAGTGATTCGTATAGAATTCAAACTTGGATTTCGCGTTGCCCCGCGCCTGAACCTGTTTTTCAAAAAAGTGGTGGAGACACTGGTAAAGGAGAAGCGTGTTGATATCATCAGTCAATACGAGTTGCTGCGGCGCAAACATATTGCCGGCGATTTCAGATTTGTGGTCATGGAAAAATATCTGTCTAATGAAAATGAGTTGTCGTTCTTCGACAAGGTTATCATGGAATTCTATTTCTACCTGAAGCATATCTCGATGACGGAAGAGTCCGCCTTTGGGCTGGACACCAGCAATGTTACCGTTGAAAAATTTCCGCTCATATTAGGAAAGCCGGCCCAAATTAATCTGAAGGAGATACCTTCAGACGGATAGCTTGCTGATATCAGTCAGCTATCCATACCTGGTATATCGTCCTCCCAATTTGAACTTCCTGCTGCTCTTTCGTAAAATTTATTTCACAGTATGATCATGAATCTGCCTCTGCCATCCAATAATCATCGCTTTGAAGTTCATTCATCAAGCAGGCCCTCTGCAATCCTGACTCAAGGCTTTACGGGATTTTCTTGGAGTTAATTACCTTCGGTTCACTTTGCCACTCTTGCCGCCATGTCACAAAACCGCAGACTATCCGAAATGAAAGAAGACAACGATACCGGCCTAAGCACTAATGCGCAGGCGAGGAATCAACGGGCTATTGCCGCAAATGGGTCTTTCAACATTGAATACAGGGGAATCAGCTGGTTCAGGCCCAGCGATCTTTACCTCGAGCTGATTACCATGCCCCTGTTGAAATTCTGCATCATTGTATTCCTTGCCTTTATTACTGCCAATTCAATTTTTGCCATAGTCTATTTTCTGATTGGGGTGGAGCATCTCACTGCTTACGAGGGGCATTCCGCCCTGGAGCAATTTCTTCATGCATTCTTCTTCAGCGCTCAATCGTTAACTACCGTGGGGTATGGCCGCATTGCACCGGTGGGCACCTTCATCAGCTTTGTAGCCACCTTTGAATCGATGTTGGGTATTCTGACTTTTGCCCTGGCAACCGGTTTGTTGTACGGACGTTTTTCAAAACCCAATGCCAAACTGCTGCACAGCAAAAACATGCTGATGTCGCCTTATAAAGACGGTATGGGATTGATGTTCCGTATTGCGAACGGAAGAAAAACACAGTTAGCCGAAGTGGAAGTGCAGGTTACCCTGTCAAAAATTACTGTTGAAAAGGGAAGAGAAGTCCGGAGATTTTATCCACTGGATCTCGAGCGCAGCAAGGTTGGCATGTTCCCGTTGTCATGGACTGTTGTTCATCCTGTCACGGCTGAGAGCCTGCTCTATGGCTATACAAAGGAAATGATGGAAGCAGATGATATGGAACTGCTGGTTTTTTTTAAAGCTTACGATGAAACCTTTTCTCAAAACGTGCATTATCGCATCTCGTATCGCGTTTCCGATCTCATCTGGGGAGCTAAATTTATAGTCAATTTCGAATCACAGCAAGATGGTCCCATCATTCACTATCTCGACCGTATCAGTGATTATGAAATGGCTGACTTGCCACAGCAAATGGCTTAATGGTTTCAGGATAAAGCCACGCTTTACAGTTCAAAACGGCTTTTCTGCCTAATGATGCAGCGGGAAAAATTTATTTAAAAATCCGGGTTAAAACAGCCTGTTGGCAACTACGATACCTTTGAGATCAACGATACGGGAAAAGATGTATTTTTCCGCCTTCCTTTTCAGGCCTTTGGCAGGAATTCCCAATAAATCAATTGTAATTCATTGCTCATTCGACGCTAAACAGTTCTTATACACCCCACACTTTTCCAACCCTAACTTCCCATGAAAAAAATCTTTACGCTTCTGCTCCTTCTCTTAGGTTGCTCTTTTGTCATTGAAGCCGCTTCAAAAGGTGATCCTCATCATCGCAGTTATATCACCAACAACCGGGAGCAACTTAACTATAACAGGCAACAGCAACTGAGACAGAGTAAACCCTGGATTGAATTTAACAAGCGCCATCAGGATTGGAAAGTGATCTTTGACGAACGCAGCAGTATGCCGCACCGGGCTTATGGGAACGGTATCGTATTGACCTCAGCAGGCGATCCTGCCGCTAAAGCGCTTCAGTTCATTAAAGCTGAAATGTCATCATTCAATATTGCAACCGATCAGTTGGTCCTGCGTAGCGCTCATGCTTCCTCTAAATACAACTATGTAGATTTTTATCAAACCTATGATGGCCTGGAAGTGCTGAACAGCCGGGTGACGGTACGTTTTACCAAAGACAACAGGGTTGTTTTGTTTGGAGCGGATGTGTATAATAATATTCAACTCAGCACTGTTCCATCGCTCTCTTCCGCTGTAATTACTAACTATGCCGAAGCCGGAATTGATTATCAGATTACGGCAACCAATGTAGTGCCCGGCCTGAAAGTGTTGCCGGTGCCGGTAGGCGATGTATATGAATTCAGGTTGGTATATGAAGCACTTGTTTCCTGCCTTAACAGGGAAGGATATCCTGCCAGATACTATACGCTCGTGGATGCCAACAATGGTGAAGTGCTGTACCGCAGCAATCAGATCTGTAATTTTGATGACGAATTACTGGTGCAGGCAACGGTTGCCGACCCTAATCCATGGGAGCCGAATGTAGTACGTAACCTGCCTGATCTGAAGGTGACGATTGCCGGAACGGACTATTACACCGATTCAACAGGAGTCTTGTTATTAGGCGGCATTACGTTACCGGTAAATGCAACAATCGCCCTCGCCGGAAAGTGGTCAACCGTGGTATCCGGAAATTCCAGTGTAGCATTAACCAGTTTCAATACGAATCTGGTGACCGGTCTTAATACCGTTTCATTCGACACACATGCTACCATAGAAAAACGCAGCGCATATTATCATGCAAACGTGGTGCATAAATTCCTCAAAATGCATTTGCCTGATTTTGAAGGAATGGATGAATCACTAATGACCCGCGTTGAACGCACCGATGGCAGTTGCAACGCTTATTATGACGGGTCATCCATTAATTTTTACCAGCAGGGAAGTGGCTGTTATGACCTTGCCCTGGCAGGTGATGTAGTTTATCACGAGTACGGACATGGTATTGATATGCGTTTTCATGATGAATATGGCAATGGCCTGCAGAATGGCGCCATCAACGAAGGTTACTCTGATGTGTGGGGGATCGGCATTACCGACAATCCGATTCTGGGAATTGGCTTCTCTGATACGGACCCTGAAGGATACGTGAGACGTTACGACATCAATAAAAAGGTTTATCCACAGGATATTCAGGGTGAAGTGCATGCCGATGGTGAAATTATTGCCGGCTGCTGGTATGATACACGTCTCAATATCGGCGATAAAGACATCATGTTCAACTTGTTTGCTGAAACGCTTTTCGGACTGGCTGACGGAGCCGATGGACAGGAAGGCATGGTTTACAGGGATGTGCTGCTCGATGCATTGACAGCTGATGATGATGATGCCAATCTTACCAATGGAACACCGCACGATATTGCTATTCTAAGCGCATTTGCCTTGCACGGAATTTCTCTGATCGGTGATGTTATTCTTGTTCATGCTGAACCGTTGGTGACCGCCGCCGCGGCACCGATTGTAATTCAGGCAACCATCAGTACAGACTATTCATTGTACTTTGGAGATGCGTTTCTGCATTATAAACTGAATACGGCAACAGATTGGCAAACCGCTCCCATGACCTTCATTTCTGGTGTTACCTACAAGGGTGAGATTCCTTCACAGCCGCAAGGTGCGATCGTCGATTACTACTTCACCGTAACTGATATTTATGGAAGTGTGGCTTTGACACAACCGTCAAAAATTGTACAGGCCGATCCTAACCTGCCCTACAAACTGCTCGTTGGTTATAATCAGTTGATCAAGGAGGATTTTGAAATTTATTTTGGTGACTGGATAGCTTCCGATCCTGCGGATGATGCGGTGACCGGCGCCTGGACTTTTGATGAACCGGTTGGTTCTTTCCTCGTCAACGGAGATCCTAACTCGATGGTGCAAACCGATAAAGACCATACCGATGATAATACCTTTAATTTTTGTGCTTTTACCGGCAATGCAAGTGCAGGATCTGGTGCAGGTACCAACGATTGTGATGCAGGAAGAAACACATTATATGGACCAAAGTATGATGTCACGGCTTA
Source organism: Chitinophagales bacterium (assembly GCA_044227805.1). Lineage (GTDB taxonomy): Bacteria > Bacteroidota > Bacteroidia > Chitinophagales > UBA10324 > JACCZZ01. Next base: position 9,000 of record JBGAWA010000063.1, read on the forward strand.
TGAGAATCCAGCCATTTCCTACTATCGCTGGTATTCGAATGATCAGGGTGCCAATCCGGGCAATGATTCATGGAAGGTGCATATCACCAATGGTAATGGCATTTGGGTGCCGGTAGAAGTAACCTATACAGCGGATCATCAATGGAGAGGCAATGCATTCCGCATCAAAGATTATGTGGAACTGACGGATAAAGTGCAGTTACGTTTTGTTGCTTCCGACAGCATTATTGCCGGCGCTAACCTCGAAGGAGGCAGCCTTGTGGAAGCAGCGGTTGATGATGTAATCCTTTGGGAGTTAGGTGAACCTACCATAGGTATTGATGAATTGAAGAACATGGCCATCAGTGTTGCTCCGAATCCCGCTTCCGATAGGGTGCTCCTTAAATGGAATAATGTTTCCGCCGGTACCACCAAGATAGAATTGCTCAATGCGCTCGGTCGTGTAGTTTACAGCACAACCCTGGCAGGATCCATCAATCAATTATATGTGCCGGTTGACCGCTTGCCTTCCGGCATTTATACGTTGCATATCAATGCTGATAAATTTACCGGCAGCCGGAAAATTATGGTGCAATAAGATTTGAAGATTAGTTTTTTTCAGATACAAAGGCTTCCAACGCATCGGTTGGAAGCCTTTGTTTTTAAACCCTTTGCAGTTCCCGTTGCAGCGAAGCGGGAATGATGCGTGGAGAAATCCGCGTTACTCAACTCTTAAGGTCCGCTTTTCAAGATGGCTTTGCATGGCAGTTTGAATGATTTTAATGGTATCTCTTGCCTGTTGCGAGGTTACCATCAGTGGTTCATTCAAACGAATGGCTTTGTAAACATTTTCAAAAAATGCACGGTAATCGCCTGTTTCACTTTTAATACGGCCATGTTGGTGAACACCGTTTATCTCGGTATTGATGTTGCCCCAGATGGAGTCAGGTTCTTCACCCCAATGCGGACTGTTGAATGGGTTCAATCCATTTTTCAGCCCGGCTTCCTGTGTATCCATGCCGAATTTAACAAATGAACCCTTTGTTCCCGTGAGGATGAAATGCGGCAGGGGTTCTCTTACCAGCATGCCTGCTTTTAATGTCACTTTCAATCCCGGATAAAACAAGAGCAGCTCAAACTGATCAATGGATTTTCCTCCTGGTCGTTGCACCTGCAAATGGGCAAACAACTCATCCGGCATTCCAAATAAACACAATACCTGATCGATGAGGTGAGAACCAAGGTCATATAAGATGCCTGAACCCAGATCAATCGTTTCCCGCCACGAGTGGGTTTTAATTTCAGTTCTGAAACGGTCGAAGTGTGCCTCATATTCCACCAGTGTTCCAAGAAGTTTATTATCTATTATCTTTTTTACTGTTATAAAATCACTGTCCCATCTTCGGTTGTGGTGTGCGGTTACCATACGCTCTTTTCTTTGCGCCAGGGCAATCAGCTCATCTGCTTCTTCCACCGTGATGGTAAATGGTTTTTCTACAATCACATGCTTGCCCGCCAGCAGCGCTTTTTTAGCAAGCGTTGCATGTGAAAAATTGGGAGTGGCAATAATGATCAGCTCTATCGTTTCATCGTGAAAAAGCATATCTGCCTGTTGAACTACCTCGGATTCGGGAAAAGCAGATCGCGCCATACTTGCGTTGGCAGGCGCGGAGGTGCAGATTTTCTTCAGCCTGAAATGATCCGAACCGGCAATGAAGGGTGCATGAAAGATGCGCCCGCCGGTACCAAATCCAATGATGCCTGTTTCTATTATTTGCATTAATTGAAAAGATTGAAGCCTGATATCAATGTGCATCCACCGTTATGCTGCTGCTCTTCACCCTCAGCGGCTGCAGGAACAGCAATGGAATGCAAAACAAAAAAAAGATGCCGACGAAATAAAATCCATCAAGGTAGGAGAGCAGGTAGGTCTGTTTAACGACTGTAATTTCAATGGCCTTGTAGGCAGCTTGCTGTGCATCCGACATAGAAAATCCTTTCGCAAGAAAGCTGCTGTTAAGCTGATTGAACCGATCTGTAAATGCCGGATCATACACATTAACATGCTCCAGCAGGATATTGCGGTGATAGCCCTGCCGCAGATGAAGCAGGGTGGTGATGATCGCGATGCCAAAGGAGCCGCCGAGCTGACGCATCATGTTATTCAAGCCTGTTCCCTGTGCGATATCTTTTCCCTGCAAACCTGCAAGGGCCAATGTCGTGAGCGGTACAAACAATAAGCTGAGCCCCATACCGCGAATGATTAATGGAAAAATAAAATCATTCCATCCGGATCCCAGTGTTGAGCGCCGCAACATTTCCGTAAATACAAAAAACAGGATAAATCCCACGGTTGCCATGATTTGCGGCGGAACGCCTTTTCTCAGCAAGACACCTACCATTGGCATCATGAAAATGGTAACCAATCCGCCTGGTATAAGCATCTCGCCTGTTTGTTGTGCCGAAAATCCTAGCAGGTTTTGTGCGAAGACAGGAAAGATGAACACTGAGCCAAACAATCCGAAGCCAAGAATAAATGTCAGAAAAATACCAATGGTAAAGCTGCGGTTTTTGAGTATCCTGATATCTACCACAGGATTAGGCATGGTTAATTCCTGCCAGATAAAGGCGACCGATCCCACAGCCGCAACTATGGCCAGCACTGTAATGTACGGTGTCTGAAACCAGTCTTCACTCTCGCCGCGTTCAAGCACCACCTGCAAGGAACCGACACTGATGGTCAGCAGAAAAATGCCCAGCCAGTCAATGCGTTGCTCCGACAGGGTAGGGTCGCGTTGGCCCCTGATGTATTCAAGCGTAAAGAAGGTGGCGATAAGACCCAATGGAATATTGATGTAAAAAATCCATGGCCATGAAAAATGATCTGTGATATAACCTCCCATCGTTGGCCCCAAGGTTGGCCCTACTACCACTCCTAAACCAAACATCGCAGTAGCCATTCCAAGTTGTTCTTTCGGCCATGTCTCTATCAGGATAGCTTGTGCGGTGGAAAGCAATCCTCCGCCTCCCAGGCCCTGGATGAAACGGAAGAGTATCAGCTCCCAGATGTTATGCGCATTGCCGCAAAAAAAAGATGCGATGGTGAACAGGATGATGGAGAAGAAGAAAGTAATTTCTTCGCCCGAATTTCAGCGATAGCCATCCAGACATCGGGAGAATGATCACATTTGCCACGGCATAAGCAGTAACCACCCAGCCCACATCTTCCAGCGTGGCCCCCAGGTTACCCATAATCTGCGGTAGCGAGACATTAACCACCGTGGTATCAATCAGCTCCAGGAGTGAAGCCAATATGACGGTAATCGTGATAATCCATTTTCTGAATCCGGCTTCAGCCATTTTGATAGTTCCCGCTTGAAGGTTAAAGGAAGATTTTTAGGATGACGATTACAGATCAACCGTTACCCGAACACTCATGCCCGGTCTAAGCAATTGAGTTTGTTTATTGGATGCAGTGAGTTTGATTTTTACCGGCACACGCTGAATTACTTTTACAAAGTTGCCGGTTGCATTATCAGGTGGTAGGAGCGAAAATTTTGCACCGGTAGCTGGAGAGAACGAATGAACGATTCCTTCAAGGTCCGCATCAGGAAAAGCGTCTGCTTTCAATGATACGTGTTGTCCGGCTTTCATCTGATCAAGCTGTGTTTCCTTGAAATTGGCTAGTACATATACATTCGAATCGGATACTATTGTGAAAATTGTTTGGCCGGCCTGCACCAGTTGACCCGGATGTGCAGTCTTTTTGGAAGCAATACCGGATGCCGGCGCTTTTATGATCGCGTATGACAGCTGCAATAGTGCAAAATCAAGGTCGGCCTGCCTGGCGGTAACATTGGATTGTGCTACAATAATCTGCTCAGCAGTTACTTTTGTTTGAACCGTTCCAGTGGTAAGCTGTTTTTGCGCCAGTTGTAATTGTGCTTCTGCTGATTCCTTATCCGCTTTTGCAGCATCATACTGCTGCTGTGTTACAGACTTATCGGCAAGCAGGTTGTAATACCGGTTGTAATCCTGCGTGGCTTTCCACAGTTTGATTTTTGCATTTTCAACATTGGCCACGGCGGCATCATTGCCGGCCTGGCTGGCTGCGACGTTGGCTTTGGCCACTGCAACATTAGCCAGCGCATTCTGCAGTGCGGCCTGCGCCTGCTCTACTTTAATGCGAAGGTCCCTGTCATCGAGCTTCACCAGCACCTGCCCCTTCTTCACCGGTTGATTTTCCTCAAAATAAATGCTGTCAACATAACCGGTAACGCGTGTCACCACCGGGCTGATATCACTGTCAACCTGTGCATCGTCAGTATATTCATGGTGTATTGAAAAGACATATTGGCTGATGCCATATCCAATGCCGCCGGCCACAATAATTCCCAGTATGACAGGGAGTATTAGTTTTCCTGGTTTTCTCGCTTTCATGAAGTGTGATTTTGATTTTGTATTGAATGGGTTATTGAATGGTACCGGTCGCTTTCAGCAGTTTATAGTAGGCCACCTGAACATCTGCCTTGCCAATCGCATAATTGATTTGTGCCAGCAGCAGGTATGTCTGCGCATCAATCAGGTCGCTGAAAAGTGCAACACTGTTGTTATATCTCGAATTGAGCAGGGTGTAATTTTCTGTTGCCTGTGCTTGAGCTTTTTGCAGTGTCTTCAGCTTATCCGTTGACTCGGTATAACCGAGATAGCTGGAGTAAACGTCTGACTTGATTGCATCACTCAACTGATCATAGGCACTGGTTCCCTGGAGGACGATGGCTTTGTTTTCTTCTACCTGGTGTTTATTGGTGAAAAGGGTAGTCAGGTTCCAGTTCATGCTGGCGCCGATGTCCCACGTTAACTTAAACTGATCCACAGGAGGAATATAGCGGGTGTTCGGATTGCCATAATACACGTTACCACCAACGAATACGGTAGGCCAGTAATCTTTTTGCTCAACCACCAGGTTATTCATGGCGGCGAGATTGCGTGTTTTCAATGATTGCAGATCCGAACGTGTGGCAGCGGCTGTCAGCAGGTACTCCTCCAGCGGTTTAAGGGGTGGAGCTGTAAACAATGTGTTGGTATCAATCTGTGTTTGAGTTTCTGGCGGTGTGATGCCGGTCAGAAGATTAAAGTTATACACCGCGGTCTTTAATGCATTGTCGGCATCAATGGCCGATAATTCAAAATTGGATTGCTGCAATTGAGCTCTTACGACATCGTTGTGCAGGACGATTCCTTCCCGTTCCCCATCCTCCAACTCTTTAATTCGTTGTTTCACCAGTTCGAGGTTTTGATGGATGATGCCTGCACCTTGCATGAGTTTGTAGATATTGAAGTAGGCGGATACAATGTTAAAAGCCACTTCATCTTTGTCCTTGTCTACATCCATGGCAGCGGCCTGGTTCAGGTAATCCGCTGAT
>JBGAWA010000063.1:14426-26034 GCA_044227805.1 Chitinophagales bacterium
GCAAAAACAAGTTCACTGGCTGATAATCTTGACTGGTAACTGTTCAGATATACAGGAAACAACTCGTGCGCTGCTGCCTCCCCCGGAAACTGAATCAGGTAGGCCGGCACCTCGCTCAGCCTGGAGTAACTTGCGGAGAGACTGACCATGGGATAGGCAAGGTCATAGGTTTCTTTATTCTTCGCATCGGCTGCTGCCGCCTTTGCCTGGGTGATCTGTAGTTGTCTGCTGTTTTGCAATCCCATTCGTACAGCCTCATTTAAACTGATGACGGTCGTCGGCTGTGCGGATACCGGTGTAACTGGAATGAACAGGTTGCAAATGAAAAGAATCAGGTGCAGGGTGATAATGGTTGCGGGGAAGGTTTTCATATTGAACAGGGAGGTTGTTGAAGGTGGCCGTTATTTTTAGAGGTACAGGTAGGAACGTACCAGTTCTTTAAGATAATTCTTCAGCCTTTTTTTAGGTTGAGTGTCAAAAATGCTGGCGTTGCCCAGCTTAAGCAGCCTGCTGCTCATCGTTTTGGAAACCGTGCATTGATTGATGGTGCCGATGATGGTAATAATCAGCAGATCCGTATCCACCTTTCGAAAACGCCCCTGCTTTTGTCCTTCACTGATCAGCTTCTGCATTTCTCTTGAATTTCGGAGAAGTATGTCGGTAATGGCCACATGCATGTTGCTCCGCTGTTGGAGCATCAGCTCATGATGAAGTATTTTATGAAAATGTGGAATGGCGGAAATGCGGTCCACATACAGATCAATGGCGGTGTCCATTTTTACAAATGGATCCAGGATCGTATCACGGTTGAGGCTCTTCAGTTTCTCACGGATATAACTCGTGCGGAACTCCACAATGGCTTCAAAAAGTTTCTCTTTCGAACCAAAGTAATAGGAGATCATGGCAATATTAATGGCCGCTTTCCTGGCCAGTTCTCTCACCGAGGTACCATCAAATCCTTTTTCCGCAAACAATTCTTCGGCTACTACCAGAATTTGTTCCCGCTTATCAGTCATTTTTTTCTGATTTGGCCGCAAATTTAAACAAATGTTTAAGTTAAACAAGCGTTTAAAAAGTTTGTATCGGGCGCTCGTCCCCGGGTGGTCACCTGTGAGGTGGCCTGGTTCAGCATACTCCGTCATGGCAGGGTAAAATGCCTGCTTAACTGATCGGTAATTGATCTGTGAAAAATTAGTAGTTTCGCAACACCCTTACTGTACGCATTTCCCTACTCAAATAAAATCGCATGAAGAAAATAATTACCCTGCTTTTTATCGTCACTGGCATCGTGCGCTTATCGGCGCAAACCCCAACCTGGAGCAGCGATGTAGCTTCGATATTTATGATAACTGCAGTAGTTGTCACCATGAAGGAGGCATTGGGCCTTTCTCTCTGATGTCGTATGATGAAGCGCTTACAAAATGTATATGGGATTGGCGTACAGGTAGCAGCTAAGCTGATGCCTCCGTGGAAAGCAAATCCGGATTATGTTCATTTTCAGGATGAACGATTCCTTTCACCGGAAGCTATTACTACCATAGCAGATTGGGTGAATGCCGGTTATCCTGCCGGCGATCTCTGCAAACGCCTTCGCCTCCCGTCTTCAATTCCAATTCTCAAATGAATGAAATCGATCAGACACTCAGCCTGCCTGAGTGGACGGTCACATCTGACATTGATCAGTACCGCAGTTTTGTGATTCCTGCAGGAGCCAGCGCGGGCAAATACCTGAACCAGATAGAATATCAGCCCGGGAACAATGCATCGTTCATCACATCGTGATCTGGGCCGATCCTACTAATATTTCTCAAACGCTCGATGACCTCGATCCTTTGCCGGGTTTTGAGAGCAACGGTACCATGCCGGCCAGTATTTTCTCATCCCTGATCAGGCGTGGGGCCCGGCAAAGGACTATTCAAATTACCGGAAAATATGGGAATCAAGATTGAATCAGACTTTGATTATGTAGTCGAAATTCACTACGCCCCGGGTAGTATGAATCAGAGTGACTCCACTAAAATTAACCTGAAATTCACGAATTATCCGACCATCCGCGAGGTGTATGTTGATGCTGTTTTGCAATATTTTTTTGGGATGACAGACGGACCATTGTTCATCCCGGCCAATACGGTCAAGACTTTTCATGAATCGTATGATCTCAATGGGTATAATGTTTCTCTTATTGGCGTATTTCCACATATGCATCGTATTGGTACATCTTTCAAATCTTGGGCTGAAAGCAGCAGCGGAAGTATCACACCTTTGATTGATATTCCGAAATGGAGCTTTCACTGGCAGGGCTTCTACAACTATCAGAAACTGATTCCAGTCTTCAGCGGATCCACCTTTTGGGCAGAAGCGACTTACGACAATACCACTAATAATCCGGATAACCCAAGCAACCCTCCGCAGGATGTAACAGCTGGTGAACATACAACCGATGAGATGATGATTGGCTTTTTCGCCTATACACAGTATCAGCAGGGTGATGAAAATGTAGTGTTGGACAGCAGCCTGGTTTCTGGAAATAACTCCCTGCATAACAATCAGTTTTCGTTACGGATGTTCCCTAATCCCGTGGCTGAGCAACTCAACTTGGAAATTTCACTGACGGCTGCAGGTTATGTTTCGTTTCAAATCTATGATATGCACGGATCTCTGATCAGTAATGCTCAGTTTAATACTATCAGCGAAGGCAAACACAATGCAAGCATTCCAGTGGCGGATCTTCCAGCCGGTATGTATATTTTGAAAATGCAAACAGCCAGTGGATTTGTGACCGATAAGTTTGTGAAAGAATAGCCGGGAAGAACGCTGCCGGATCATGATGCTGCTAACGTTTTCATCCGCATTTGCTCATGCATCACTATGAAATTTGAGCCCGTCCAATCAAAGCGGCAGCATATATCGTTGAATTGCGATGTGCTTTCCGTTTCATTTTCCTCTGAAACCCGACACTGAATTTCTGTCTGTCATACCTGTCTAAATAGCTATATTTGGCGTTCGTTTTTAGCAGATAAATGCCAGTTGCCACAAATACTTTGAGGGAGACCCACGATGAAGGCCGTCAAGGTGAAGCCTTTGCGATGAAGGCATCACTTAATGAGGTCAGCGTGCGCCGGAGGTTTTATATTGAGAGCTATGGCTGTGCCATGAACTTCAGCGATTCTGAAATTATCGCATCCATCCTGATGCAGGAAGGATTCAGCGCCACAGATAATTTTCTGGATGCCGACCTGGTGTTGATCAATACCTGTTCTATCAGAGAAAACGCTGAACAGCGCGTGCGTCAAAGGCTTTCAGAGTTTAAGAAAGTTAAAAAGCATCATCCGGATGCCGTGATCGGCGTGCTCGGTTGCATGGCGGAGCGGTTGAAATCTAAATTTCTTGAAGAGGAAAAAATAGTGGACATCGTGGTAGGACCGGATGCCTACAGGGATTTGCCTTTGCTGATAGCTAAAGCGGAAGAGGGTCAAAGGGCAGTGAATGTATTATTATCGCGTGAAGAAACATATGCCGATATCAATCCTGTACGGCTCAATAGCAATGGTATTACTGCATTCATTTCCATAATGCGTGGCTGCAATAATATGTGCTCTTTTTGTGTTGTGCCTTACACACGTGGCAGGGAACGGAGCCGGAATCCGCTAACCATCGTGGAGGAAGCCCGCACTTTATTTTCGCAAGGCTATCGCGAAATGACGCTGCTCGGACAAAATGTTGATTCCTATCATTGGCAAAATCCTGAAAGTGGTGAATCAATGAATTTTGCGCAGTTGCTGGAGCAGGTTGCCCGGGTGAATCCTTTGTTACGCGTACGGTTCTCCACTTCTCATCCAAAAGATATCACGGATGAAGTGCTTCATACGATGGCGGCTTTTAATAATATCTGCAAGCATATTCATCTGCCGGTTCAGTCAGGGAGTAATGCCATTTTGAAGCGGATGAACAGAACCTATGACCGTGAATGGTACCTGGAAAGGGTGCAGTCCATCCGCAGGATTCTTCCGGCATGTGGCATTTCCACCGATATCATTACCGGATTCTGTGGTGAAACAGCATCTGATCACCAGGAAACGCTTAGCATCATGCAAGAGGTGAAGTACAACCTTGCCTATATGTTTAGCTATTCTGAAAGACCGGGCACACCTGCCGAAAAAAAGTTCGACGATGATGTGCCCGCTGAAATCAAAAGCAGTCGCCTTGCCGAAATTGTTGATTTGCAGCATAAGCAACAGCATCTGTTGCACAGGCAGGATGTAGGATTGGTATATGAGGTGCTGGCCGAGGGTGTTTCCAAACGGTCTGAAGATCATCTGTTTGGCAGAACTACACAGAATAAAGTCATCATCTTTCCGAAAGATAAGGTGGAGGTGGGCGACTATGTGAATGTGAAGGTGAAAACATTTACGTCCGCTACGTTATTAGGAGAGGTGATTCACCCTTTTTAGTTGAGTTGTATGATAGGTATAAGCGTAGGACAGATCGGACAGTTTTCTAATGCAGTGAAAATTTGCAGGACAATACTTAAACAGCAGATTGATACAACCTTATGATATTACTTGCAGCTATCTCGAACTTCAGGCACTCATCACGATCACACATTTCATCATCGAACCCATCAAGATAAAAAGTGGAATTACAATCAATTAAACAAAGATTCGGTATCATTGGCAATTCGCCAGGACTTAACCAGGCACTTAATGTCGCTATCCTGGTGGCACCAACCGATCTCAGTACATTAATCACCGGTGAAAGCGGAGTTGGTAAAGAAGTCTTTTCGCAGATTATTCATCAGCTCAGCCCGAGAAAACATAATCCGTTTATCGCTGTAAACTGTGGTGCTATTCCTGAGGGAACAATTGACTCAGAATTATTCGGCCACGAAAAAGGATCATTTACCGGCGCGCATGAAGGTCGTAAAGGATATTTTGAAACGGTCAATGGTGGTACTATTTTCCTGGATGAAATCGGCGAGTTACCGCTTGGCACACAAGCCCGTTTACTGCGGGTTCTTGAATCACAGGAATTCATCAGGGTGGGATCATCGAAGGTGCAGAAAACAGATGTAAGGGTAATTGCCGCTACCAATGTTAACCTGCTCGAACGTGTTCATGTGGGACGTTTTCGGGAAGACCTCTATTACCGGCTGAATACTGTTCCCATCACCGTGCCACCGCTGCGTGAGCGGAAAGAAGACATCCCAGTTCTTTTTCGTAAGTTTTGTATTGACTTTGCGGAAAAGTACAAACGCTCACCCATTCAATTGGATGAAGAAGCCAAAGTGCTCCTTACCAATTATTCCTGGCCGGGAAATGTGCGTGAACTGAAAAATATGGCGGAGCAGGTTTCCGTTCTTTCAAAAGATCGGCTGGTTTCGGCGCATGAGTTACATGCGTTTATTCCAAATGCCACGCAAAGTAATTTACCGATGCTCGCCTCATCTAAAAATCACGATGCCGACTTTTCAGAGAGAGAAATACTTTACAAAGTTCTGTTTGACATGCGCAATGATATTAACGACCTCAAAAAGGTAGTGTATGGGCTGATGCCGGGCGATCAGCAGGAAGGAGAATTGGCAATTGAAAAATCAGCAGAGAAATACACTGAATTGAAATCTCCTGCTTTGGATAAGCCAATTGTTATTGACTCGCACCTGGCGAAACCTATTGAGGTGGAAGAGTCTCTCTCGCTGATGGATAAGGAAAAGGAAATGATTCAGCGTGCGCTGAAAAAACACCGGCAGAAACGTAAAGATGCGGCACGGGATCTTGGCATTTCAGAGCGCACCCTCTACCGTAAGATTAAAGAATACAAGATTGCGGAGTAACAAAATTTAGTTTCATGCGGCAGACCGGTCGCTCTAACATGTTATTGATTCAATGAAATTCCTGCTGGCAAGTTTTTTACTGTTTACGTGTGCGGGTTGCGGTATCTATTCATTTACGGGCGCTTCCATTGATCCCAATGTGAAAACCTATACCGTTCACCCGTTTGTAAACCAGGCACCCATCGTAGTGGCAACACTTGCCAATTCAATGACCGAAGCCTTACGTTTTAAGTTTATCACCAGCACAAATCTCAAGCAGTTGGATGCCGATGGTGACCTTGAATTCCAGGCCGTCATCACAGCATACCAGGTGACGCCGGTTGCACCGCAGGCCAATGAAGTGGCAGCAGTCAACCGCTTAAGTATTACGGTGAACGTGGAGTACCTGAATCATCAGAATGAAAAGCAGTCGTGGAACAGTTCATTTACCCGCTATGCGGATTATGACAGCAACAAGGACCTCTCCGTAGTGCAGGATCAGTTGATAAAAGATATCAATGATCAGTTGGTGGATGATATTTTTAATAAAGCAGTTGTAAATTGGTAACATGGATGTTCATGAATTGCTTCTCTTATTGCAACAGCCGGATGCGTTAATGCAGAGGGATATGGCTGCAATTGAGCAGCTGACTAAGAAGTACCCTTATTTTCAAACGGCCTGGCTGCTGCTGGCAGGAAGGTCATTTTGGCAAAATGAGTCAACAGCTGAAGAGAAGTTGAATCTTGCGGCAGCACACGTTATCAACCGGGTGAAGCTCTATATGTTTTTGCATCAGCCGGTCACTGTGGCGGATGGCAGTATAAATAAGGATGCATCAGTGAAGCAAGATAAAGTGACTGAAGCAAAAACAGTTGACGGCGATAATCTGGAGGACTTGCTCCGTTCGATTCACGACCGTAAACAGCAATTTCTTGGCACCACAGGCGAACTGGTTCCCGGAGTTGAAAATGATGAAAGTGGTTTGCAGGAAAGTAATGTGCTCGCGGAGAAGGTTAGCGGTTCATCGTTCACATTTTCTGAAATTGAAATGAATGAGACCGCAGTCTTGGATGGCGCGGTTACGGCTGAAAAGCAGGACATGACCCTTGCACCTGTGCAGGAAGCAAAACAGATATCGGCTGAAGCTGACAACCTGGAATTTATGCTGACCAATGAGCGGGCAGGCAGTGGCGATTATACACCACTGCATGAATTGCTGAACGAAGAAAATGATGAAAATAATTTTACGGAAGAGCACGATCCGGAAGTAGAATCTAATTCGGTGATTGAAGAGGAATTTATTTTGTTTGACATCGACCAGGATTTGAAGCTGATGGAAATCGGAAATATCTCAGCAGCAGAATCTAACCTTCAGGTGGATACTGAAAATGATGGCGTTGAGGCGATGGAAGATGACCATGGCTTGATAGCCTGGAAAGAGCTGGAATGGCAGGTATTACAGCAGGATGAGGCGGACAGGGAGCAGGAACTGGAATTCATCAATAAGACAGCAGGTGGTGGCGCTGAGTTTACACCAATCGAATTGGAGGAGGATACGGATGCGCCGGAAACAATAGAAGTAATTCCTGAACTTGATTCCATCCTGCAACTGGAAAGCATATCGCAGGGGCCGGATTTGACAAACATTGTTGCAACGGATGAACCCGCAGCTACAGCCAGTGATTCGCTTCGCTTCAGTGAGCAGGTTCCTTCTCCCGGATTGTTTCTTCCGGGCAAATCCCACTCTTTTATTGATTGGCTCAGGTTCTTCCGGCCGGAGAATCAGGTGGCACCGGAGGTGATCGTTGAAAAGACCATAGAACCTCCACCACCATCCAAACCAGATTATCAGGAAGCAATTGGTGATATTGGAGCCATTGGTTCCGGGATGCTGGATGAGCTCAATGCCATTGACCGGATAGTATCTTCGATACGACCTGAAACGGCAGGCAAGGCAGACTTGTTAAGATCTCCCGAAGAGTTAGCCAGGAAAAGTGTGGAGATGGATGATGAACTGGTGACTGAGACGCTTGCCAATATCTACGAGGAGCAGGGAAAGACAGATAAAGCTATTCGCACCTATGCCAGGCTCAGTTTGAAATTTCCCGAAAAAAGCCTTTTCTTTGCCGCTCGCATTAAAGCATTAAAAAGCAAAAAATAATCATGTATTCCTTCATCATCGTATTGATCATCATCGCCTGCATCCTGTTGATGCTGGTGGTATTGATTCAGAATCCTAAGGGCGGCGGGCTGAGTTCTTCTTTTGGTGGAATCTCTAACCAGATTCTTGGCGTTAAGCGGACGACCGACTTTCTTGAAAAAGCCACATGGACTTTAATTGTCGCTGTGGGCCTTCTAAGTCTTTCTACTTTATTTTTTATTGGCACTCCTGATACTTCTACAACCGGACCTAAATCAGAGTTGGAAAATATTGACCTTGGAACGGGAGCTGCTATTCCAAATCTGCCGCCGGCACCAGCCACCACCGCTGACAGTTCCACGCAGGCTCAATAGGATTTTTGACTAAGGCATTGGGGTTTGTTCAAACCGGCAGGTTAAGATATTTCTTTGTATAGATATCTTACAAAAGACCTCTTTGCCACAGGCAAAAACGTTTCGTTCAATGGATATTCCATCTTTGACTCGATCACGTAAACCGCAGGGTTCGGCAGCGCCCGGAAATCTTTAATCAGTTGAAATTTTATTTCTTCAAATGTGTTTGAAATACTGCGGGAGTAATTACCTATAAACTCTGTTTTGATCCCCCTGAATTTTTCATAAGCATTTTCAAAAATTGTAATCAGGTAGCTGTAAACACGTGTGTCACGCTGGTTATTTTTCGACAGCATCAGGTAACCTGCCTCAGGATTAATGGAGACGATTCCTACCGGGAAAATCGTAAGATCATCTTCCACTTCCTGGTAAATTTCCTTTCCTTCAGTGAGGTAGCGCTGCATAAGCGGCAGGGCGAAATCAATGATGGAGGTTACCTCTTCCATATATTTCTCATCGGCCATCAGCCTTTCAAATTCTAACCTGAAATTTTCAAAATCAATTTTGCTGATTTGCTTGGGGAAAAACGTGGATACGTAGGTCTTGTTCTTCTTTATCGTGATAAGGTTGTTGAAGTGCATAATCAGGTCAGACAGTACCGGATAAAGTTTTTTTTCATCAAAGTCATTGCTGACCTGTTGCAGATATGCCATCAGAATATATTTCTTGTACTCAAAATCCATCCAACCATCTGTCAGCCAGTTTGGATTCAATTGTTTCATACCTTATTTTTTTATGGTACTATTTTACAAATAATTTGGCACACATTGAAATTCTTATGACCGGTTATGCCCATTCAGTTTCTTCACCGGCTGTTTAGGCCTGCAGCTGCAAAAATGCCAGAGCTTGTTCCCTGTTCAGTATGAAGCATTCTCGCCGCATTGAATACCTTTGCCAATTATCATCTTATGTCAGCCCATCATAAAAACACATCGAAGCAATCGCGCGCCGAACATGCCCTCGTCAATCATTTTTTACAGGAGCAGGGTCGATTTGTTTCTTTTAAACAACAGAAGAAGAAATTCTCCGCAAGGTTTCATAAAGACGAATTGTATCAGGCTGTTCAATCGCTGCTTGAATCTGGATTTTTGCAACAGCGTGGAAGCCAGTTTCGTCACCACTTGCAAGCATCGCCGGCGGAAAGTGCAGCAGAGGCGGGTAATTTTATGGAGGGCACTATTGAAATAACGACTTCCGGGCATGGATATGTCATTACACCCGGCATCGAGCAGGATATATGGGTAAACCGTGATCACCTGCATACTGCATTGGATGGCGACAAGGTGAAGGTTTCGCTGTTGAAACGTAACCGGAAAAAACCGGAAGGCCGAGTGGTAGCAATCGTTGAGCGTGCCAGGGAAACATTTACCGGCATCATTGAACAGATTGGCGGCAGCCTTTACTTAATCCCGGATCAAAAAAATCTGGATATTGATTTTATGGTGCCTGCGGATAAATCAGGCGGTGTCAAAAAAGGTGAAAAGGCAGTTGTGAAAATGATTGCCTGGGAGCCCGGCACTGAGCATCCTGTCGGTGAAGTAATTAAGATACTTGGTAAAGCGGGCGAGAATAACACGGAGATGCAATCTATCCTGATTGAAAACGGATTCCGTCTTGAATTTGATTCGGAAGCGCTAAAAGAATCCGAAAGCTATCCGGAGGAAATTGAAGAAGATGAATTGCTGCGAAGGAGGGACTTCAGAAAGGTGGTCACCTTTACGATTGATCCTGAGGATGCGAAAGACTTTGATGATGCAATTTCATACCGCATACTTGAAAACGGACTGCATGAAGTGGGCATTCATATTGCCGATGTGACGCACTATATAAAACCGGGTTCCGCCCTGGATCGTGAAGCATTGTTGCGGGCTACTTCGGTTTACCTCGTCGATCGCTGTGTGCCGATGCTGCCGGAAAGATTATCAAACGGCATCTGTTCGCTTACGCCTGAAACCGATAAGTTGTGTTTTGCCGCCGTATTTGAGATGGATGATAAAGGAAGTGTCAAGAGTGAATGGTTTGGCAAAACAGTGATTCATTCAAATAGAAGGTATTCCTATGAGGCAGCACAGGAAGTGCTGGAAGGAAGGAAGGATGAATTTTCTGAACCTTTGACTATACTGAATGAGATCGCAAAGCACTTACGCGCAAAGCGGTTTAAGAACGGAGCGATAAACTTTGAAACCATTGAAGTTAAGTTTCGGCTCGACGATGCCGCGAGTCCTGTGGATGTTTTTGTGAAAGAACGTAAAGATGCACATCTGCTTATTGAGGATTTTATGTTGCTGGCTAACAGGAAAGTGGCGGAATTTGTAGGCAACAGGAAAGGCAAAGCGATACCTTTTGTCTACAGGGTGCATGATCTGCCGGATGATGAAAAGCTCAGGAACTTTTCTGAATTCGCGCAGCTTTTTGGGTACAAATTGAATTTCAGCACTCCAAAACATACGGCTCATTCCTTTAACAGGATGATGGAGCAGGTCAAAGGGAAGCCGGAACAATACATGCTGGAAACCCTGGCGATCAGGACCATGGCAAAAGCCATTTATACCACCAAAAATATCGGCCACTATGGTTTGTCCTTTGAGTATTATACCCATTTTACTTCGCCTATACGGCGTTATCCGGATATGATGTCACACAGGATACTGGAACAGGTGCTGGCAGCTGAAAAAGTGAATGACCAGCAACTGGAAAATAAATGCAACCATTGTTCTGAAATGGAACGGAATGCCGCCGATGCAGAACGTACTTCTGTAAAACTGAAGCAGGTAGAGTACATGCAAAACAAGACGGGCGAACTGTTTGAAGGATTTATCTCCGGGGTTACTGAATGGGGTATTTTTGTGATGACGGAGGGATCTTATTGTGAAGGAATGGTACGGTTAGACTCATTGAGAAGTGATTTCTTTGTTTATGACCAGAAGAAACATTGCGCAAAAGGTATGCGGACAGGCAGGAAATTGCAGCTGGGCGATAAGGTAAAAGTGAAGTTGCTGAAAACAAATGTTACCAAAAGGACAATAGATTTTTTGCTGGTGGAGACCGAATACTGAGCACCTTTTAGAACGGGTGAATGCTATGAATCCTTCAATATTGTTAACTACCATACGTGCGAATGAAGCGTATTACGGATTTGCAGGAACTATTTGAAACTGCACTAAAATCACAATCCTTTGCCGGCACACCAACCGAACTGTATGAGCCGTTTGGTTATATGCTGAGTTTGGGTGGTAAACGATTGC
>JBGAWA010000176.1:0-2902 GCA_044227805.1 Chitinophagales bacterium
CGAAAAAATGCCAGCGACAAACACCCTACTTCACATGGAGAGAATGCAATACCGTATCCATCCATATATAATATTCAAATGATGGCCGATGATACCATCGTGGCATTATCCACTCCGCCGGGCGTTGGTGCCATTGCCGTCATTCGCCTGTCGGGAAAAGACAGCATCACCCTTTGCGATTCCATCTTCAAAGGCAAGGTGCTGAATGATGAGCCCTCTCATACGCTGCACTTCGGCCAGGTGGTGGATGGTGATGAAATTATTGATGAAGTGGTGATGGGTATTTTCAAAGCACCGCATTCTTACACCAGGGAAAATGTGGTGGAAATATCCTGTCATGGCGCGCCCTACATTCAACAGCGCATTATACAGTTACTTACCAGGAAGGGCGCCCGCATGGCCAAAGCCGGTGAATTCACCTTGCGTGCATTTTTGAACGGTCGCATTGATCTTTCACAGGCCGAGGCGGTAGCCGATCTCATCGCGGCTGATTCAGAAAGTTCTCGCAAAGCAGCCATCCACCAGATGCGTGGCGGCTATTCCAACGAGATAAAACGGTTGCGGGGCGAGCTGATTCACTTTGCCTCACTCATTGAGCTGGAGCTGGATTTTGCGGAAGAAGATGTAGTATTCGCCAACAGGCAGCAACTGAAAAACCTGCTCACGCAATTAAAAACAAGCATCAGTAAACTGCAATCCTCTTTTCAACTCGGCAATGTGATCCGGCACGGTGTTACCACTGTAATCGCCGGGCGGCCCAATGCCGGCAAGTCAACCCTGCTGAATGCTTTGCTGAATGAAGAACGGGCCATCGTATCGGAGATTCCCGGCACCACACGTGACACGATTGAAGAAGTGATCAACATCAACGGTATCCTGTTCCGGATGGTGGATACGGCCGGCATCCGCGCGGCGACCGATGTGCTCGAGAAAATCGGCGTTGAAAAAACGATGGAGAAAATCCGGCAGTCGGCGCTGCTGCTGTATGTATTTGATGTGAAAGACATGAACCGTGAAGACCTGTTATATGACCTGTCGCGCCTTCCTGTCGGAAATATTCCCGTACTCGTGGTGGGCAATAAATCAGATGGTGAAATAATGGCTGACCTTCATGCGGCATTTTATGATGTGCCCAATATCTTTTTCATTTCCGCCAAAGAGCATCAGCATCTCGAAGAGCTGAAGCATCAGCTGGTTGACAGGGTGCTGCACGAGGAACAGCTGAATGACCGCACCATCGTCACCAATGCGCGGCATTATGAGGCACTGCTGAAAACCGGCGAAGCGCTCGATGACGTGTTGAACGCGCTGTCAGCCGGCACTTCGCAGGAACTCTTCGCTGCTGACATCCGCCGTGCATTGAACTACCTCGGCGAAATAACGGGAGAGATCACCAATGATGATATCCTGGCGAGTATTTTTTCTAAGTTTTGTATCGGAAAGTAACTACCCTCTCTGTTTCTTCCAACCCATCAATGTGGGTTTTTGTCCCTGGTTGGCGTCCCGCCAACCACTTTCAATGTTACCTTTGTGAGTCACTAATACTATCCTGAATCCCATCCCTTGTATTTTTTCATAGCAACTATCGATAGCTGGCCGTTACTGCTGATGGAGTGGTTGGCAAGGACGCCAACCACGGACGGAATCTATTAGCTAAATCGCAATTCCATTTTAAATTGTAAATCAACTGTTTGTTGATTTTTTGTCCGAAATATCGTCAAGTTATTATTTTACTAACTGACTCATAAAGTCCATTAGTCAAGCATTAGCTTTACTTTCGCCCTGTCATAGTCAATCTATAACTTTACTTTATGGGCAAAAACTCACTTCAACTGCAACAGCTGAACAGCAAAATGCTGGGCTTTGCCTCACTCAAACAGGTGGCCATGCCACCCACCGGATGGATAAAAGCCATCCGCACCGCCATTGGCATGTCTATGCAGCAATTGGGCAACAAGTTGAATGTTTCCAGGCAAGGTGTCATGGACATTGAGAAGCGGGAGAAACA
The DNA here is from genome assembly GCA_044227805.1 of Chitinophagales bacterium. Lineage (GTDB taxonomy): Bacteria > Bacteroidota > Bacteroidia > Chitinophagales > UBA10324 > JACCZZ01. Next base: position 2,009 of record JBGAWA010000176.1, read on the forward strand.
CGGTTCCATTACCATCAAATCCCTGCGTGAAATTGCCCGTGCTATGGATATGCAGTTGGTGTATGGGTTTGTACCCAATGACGGATCGCTGGATGCACTCATTGAAAAAAGGGCCACCGAACTGGCCACTCAAATTGTGATGCGTACTGCCAATACCATGAAGCTGGAAGACCAGGCCAATTCAAAAAAGAGGATTGAAACCGCCATCAGGGAAAGGGCGGCAGCCATTAAAAACGAAATGCCTAAAATTTTATGGGATTAGCTTTAGACTACGTTGATGGCCAAACCCCTTTAGAGGAAGATGAGAAAGACGGACTGCTCATTCCTACCATTGCCACCCGTGGCGAGTTAGACGAGTTTGAGCAGCAGAATATTGAACAGGCTGTGCAATGGACATTAGGGCGTTCCTTTAAGCCGGAGTTGATTTTTACCGAAGACTTTATCCGCACAGTACATAAACGGATGTATGCCGATGTGTGGGCATGGGCAGGTGAGTTCCGCAAAACCAACAAGAACATTGGGGTTGACAAATGGCAAATACCAACCGACCTTAAATACCTGCTGGATGATGCTAAGTATTGGCACGAAAACAATACCTATCCACCCGATGAAATTGCTGTAAGGTTCAAGCACCGCATTGTAAGTATTCATTGCTTTCCAAACGGCAACGGTAGGCATAGCCGGTTAATGGCCGATATTATCATCGAAAAAATATACAAACAGCCTGTTTTTAGCTGGGGTGCTGCCAACCTTTCCAGCGAAGGCGATACCCGGACAGCCTACCTTAAAGCGGTAAAAACTGCCGATAAAGGAGATTACAGTTTACTGCTGGCTTTCGCCAGGTCATAAGGTATAGTAACAAATCATTTCCTATACATTCAAAAGCCTCCTTCG
>JBGAWA010000064.1:0-25425 GCA_044227805.1 Chitinophagales bacterium
GTCGGTGCCTGAAAATATTAAGAGCAGCCCGCTGGAGGTTGGTGATGCAGTATCAGAGCAGGAATACCTGACTTCCATCCGGCAGATCGCGAAAAAAAACAAGCTTTTCAGAACCTATATCGGGATGGGTTATTACAACACCTTCACGCCTCCTGCCATACTTCGTAATGTATTTGAAAATCCGGGATGGTACACACAGTACACGCCCTACCAGGCGGAAATTGCGCAGGGAAGGCTCGAATCGCTGTTGAATTTTCAAACCATGATTATTGACCTTACCGGAATGGAGGTGGCTAATGCCTCATTGCTTGATGAAAGTACGGCAGCAGCTGAAGCCATGATCATGCTTTACCATGCCCGCGAAAGAAAAGAGGAAAGCAAAACTGTATTTTTTGTTTCCGAAAAATTATTTCCGAAAACAATCGATGTATTAGTAACAAGGGCAGCGCCGCTAGGCATTCAGTTGCGCATTGGCAACCATCAATCCGTATCGTGGGGAGATGATGTTTTTGGTGCAATCGTTCAATATCCTGATGGAGATGGTCTTGCAGCTGATTATAGTGCATTTATTCAGCAGGCACATCAGGCAGGAGCAAGGGTGGTAATGGCGGCCGATCTGCTGGCACTAACTGTTTTAAAATCACCTGGCGAAGCCGGGGCGGATGTGGTAGTGGGATCGGCACAGCGATTTGGGGTGCCAATGGGTTATGGTGGTCCGCATGCGGCTTACTTTGCGACAAAGGACGAATATAAACGGCAGATGCCCGGTCGAATCATCGGTGTTTCACTGATTCACATGGCCGTCAGGCTTTCAGAATGGCATTGCAAACACGAGAGCAGCATATTAAGCGGGAAAAGGCGACCTCTAATATTTGCACCGCACAGGCATTGCTTGCCAATATGGCGGCCATGTATGCGATTTATCACGGACCTGACGGACTGAAGGAAATTGCGATGCAGGTCAATCAATTTGCAGCTATCCTTGCCGGTAAAATTGAAGCCTGCGGATTCCAACAGCTCAATAGATCATTCTTTGATACGCTTAAAATTAATACGGATAAGCATCAGGCTGAAAAAATCAAAAAACTCGCACAGGAAGCCGAAATTAACTTCCGTTATTTTGAATCTGGTGAAATTGGAATAGCGCTCGACGAAACGGTCCGCGTAAAAGATGTAGAAGATATCGCAGGAATTTTTGCCAATGCTGCCGGGGTTACTGGCAACGGGAAGGCGCAGCCAAAACGGCAATCCGCCATAAGCCCGGATATAAGCAGGACTTCACCGTTTCTTCAACACCCTGTTTTTAATAACCATCATTCTGAAAGTCAGTTGATGCGTTATATGAAAAAGTTGGAGGAGAAAGACTTATCCCTGAATACTTCAATGATTTCATTGGGATCCTGTACCATGAAGCTGAATGCTGCCAGCGAAATGATTCCGGTGAGCTTTCCTGAATTTTCTCAACTGCATCCTTTTGTTCCATTGGATCAGGCTGCCGGCTACGGGCAAATTATTAAAGCGCTGGAAGATGATCTATGCAGGATTACGGGGTTTGCCGCTTGTTCCTTACAACCCAATTCGGGGGCGCAAGGTGAGTATGCGGGACTGATGGTCATCATGGCGTATCACCATGACAGAGGAGATCATCACCGCACCGTCGCCTTAATACCTTCTTCAGCCCATGGAACAAATCCTGCCAGTGCAGTGATGGCGGGCATGAAGGTGGTGGTGGTTAAATGTGATGATGAAGGTAATGTGGAAGTGGAGGACCTTAAAGCTAAAGCGACCGAGCATAAAGCAAATCTTGCCGCATTGCTGATTACCTATCCTTCCACTCATGGTGTTTTTGAAGAAAGCATCAAAGAAATTTGTGACATCATTCATGCCAACGGAGGATTGGTGTATATGGATGGAGCGAATATGAATGCTCAGGTAGGCCTGACGAGTCCGGCTACCATTGGCGCAGATGTAAATCATATCAATCTTCATAAAACTTTTAGTATTCCGCACGGTGGGGGTGGTCCTGGCATGGGGCCTATTTGCGTGGCAGGTCATCTTGCACCTTATCTTCCTTCACATCCTGTTGTAAAAGTAGGAGGAGAAAAAGGTATTCCTGCTGTTTCAGGAGCACCCTGGGGCAGCGCGAGTATACTGCTGATCTCCTACGGCTATATCAGGATGCTGGGAAGTGTGGGTTGTACACTGGCCACAAAATTCGCCATCTTCAACGCTAATTATATTAAGTCACGCCTTGAGAAAAAGTATTCCATCTTGTACAAAGGCAAAATGGGGCGCTGCGCGCATGAGATGATTGTAGATATGCGTGAATTTAAAAAATACGGTATCGAAGTGGAGGATATTGCCAAACGACTGATTGATTACGGATTTCATGCACCTACCGTTTCTTTCCCGGTTCCCGGAACAATGATGATTGAACCGACGGAAAGCGAAGACAAAGCGGAACTTGACAGGTTCTGCAATGCCTTGCTCTCTATCCGCCAGGAGATCCAGGAGGTGATTGATGGACTGGCTGATAAAACAGACAACGTACTAAAAAATGCTCCTCATACGATTCATGATGTAACGGCTGACGAATGGAAGCATTCTTATGGTAGGGCTAAGGCCGCCTATCCGCTTCCTTATCTGCAACAGCATAAATTCTGGGCATCTGTAGGCAGAATAAACAATACGTATGGTGATCGTAACCTGGTCTGTTCCTGTCCGCCGATAGAAGCTTATGCAGAACTAAAGGCTGCAGAAGCGTAATTCCGTATCTTCTTTAATATTTCACACCAATCACTTTGTGCATTTGTGGAACGGATGAATTTTCATGGATTTTTTAGTCGGGAAATCCGGCCTTGCTGCGCGTTTGCACAGACTGGGACATTCAACCGTTGAAAAAGCAGCATCATTCATAATCCCTAATCATTTCAGCTTTGGGGTCAGACTCACTCTCGCTTTTAACCCACATTTTGCAGTTCAAAAAGACAACGGGTTTAACCCCGACGTAGAACTGCTTAGGGTTTGTGAAACATTTTCTTTTCTTGAAAAATTGAGCAAACCCTTAGCAGTTCTGAGTCGCAGCGAAGCGGGATTTTTCCACTGAAAAATGCGGGTTTAGCTGCAAAATGTGGGTCGAAGATCAGTCCCTTAATTTGTCGGATATTTTCCTGGAAAGATCATGAGCCTCATGAAAAAACAAAAGGGCTCCGAAGAGCCCTTTTGCTATCCTTTCGATTGAAAAAGAATTACTCTTTAACCACCTTAATCATTTTTTCATTAATACCCTGACTAACTCTTACGAAGTACACACCCCGGAGCGAGATTTTCATTGATCTCGAACGGCGCAGTAGCATCTACATTAAGGTACTCATGCAATGTTCTTCCACTTAAGTCAACCAGACGAACAGTAGCAGCTTCAGTTGAACCGGAAGCCATATTGATCACCAATGACTGACTGAACGGATTTGGATATGCCTCAGCAGTGAAATTCTCAGTAGCACCTGCTTTGCAGGAGATGGTAACTGATTTTTCGGCAGAAACGTCTTTGCAATTGGTTGCTGTGATTGTCACCCTAACCTTGTAAAGTGCAGAAATAGTTGCGTTATAAGTGGAATTGGTTGCACCACCTATTTTAACACCATTCCTGAACCATTTGTAGGTTACACCAGTGTTAGGTGAACCGGTGAAGGTAAGGGGAACAATACCACCTGAACAAGCACCAATGCTGAATTTGGAAGTAGGAGCATCTTTTACGACAAGTGTAACTGTATCGGAACAATCGCCGCCATCACCAGTAACTGTGTAGGTGGTGGTTACAGTCGGACTAGCAGAAACAACTGCACCAGTTGTAACATTCAGGCCAGTGGCAGGTGCCCAGGTGTAAGTAGTTGCGCCGGAAGCAGTAATGGTTTTGGCTTTCTTAGCACAAACTTCAGGAGTACCTGGGGTAATGTCAAGAGAACAGATAGGCTTGCAGGTAATAGGGAGAATGATGTTACTGATACCTGTGAATCCCCAGGTAGCGTAAGTGTACCATCCGCCACCATAATAACTTGGGCTCCATTCTTCAACGGCAGTAATGATACCTGCACAGGAACCGGTCCTGTCTAAAGTAGTTACCATTGCAATAGTATCATTCTTCTTGTAACCGAAGTTGATACCGCAGTAGAAAAGACTGTCTGCCGGCATGGTAATTTCAGGGCTGAACTGTACATAAGTCAGGTCGCCGTTAGTAACGTCAGTCACCACATCGCTGTACTTAACGAGCTTGGTTCCCAAAATGGTACCAGGGCCTCCGGGTGAACCGTCAGCGAAAGTTCCGTCGTTGTCCCAAACACGTACGTTGAATTTGTCAACCGTGTTGGCGGCTTTGGCGAATCCGAAATAAATCAGGCAGCCTTTGATGGTTGATCCAGGAAGGTAGAAAATGTCCGCCTTCGAAATATCACCATATTCATTCTGACCAGCTACCCAACCGCCGGCTGTGGACCAAAGTGCAAGCGTGTCATCAAAGCATAGATTTGCGAAGGTGTCGCAATCCTGGGTACGAAGGGAAGATCCCATCATGGATGGTTTTGCTTTACCCAGGTTAGCTTTTACTTGCGCTGTGCGCACGGGTTGTGTTGTTTGTGCAAATGCATTGATACCGATCAATGTCACCAGCACGAAGAGAAAGGAAAATCTTTTCATGTGTTATTTGTTTTGGTTTAAGTGAAAAATTGAATTTGTGAAAGGAGGTTCAAATATAGGTTTTTATTCAAGAAATGCTGCTTCTGAAAAAAAATTTTTTTTAATTGAATTTTTGATGGTCCTGTGAGCCGGATGGATGAATTGAAAAGCGAACGGTGTTCCCTTACCAAGCGGGTCAGGATGCTCTCTATCATGTATGCAAAGGATATGATTTGCTAACGCGGAACATCATGAATTGGGTATCAAATCGCTTCCGGGCTTGAACTGAAACGGTGAGATTAGGCCGCCAATCTGAAATTCAAACAACGGGCAACTGGATGCATACGGAAGTCCCTGGCGTTGGAATAATATCATCATCTCTTTTCGTAATTGGTACGTTTTATGCTAAATTTGCAGCTTCCAAAAAAAACTAACAACATGAAACAATCAAGATTAAATTTTACCATCCTTACCACAGCTGTTCTCAGCTTTGTATTTGTGCTGCTTGTGCAAATTACTTTTGCCCAGGAGCAACAACCTACTACCGAGCAGAAGGAACAACGAAAAGAACAAAAAGCAGCTAAGGAACCTACCGATGAGCAAAAGCAGCAGAGAAGCGAGCAAAAAAGTACTGACGCCAAAGAGCCTACCGCTGAACAGAAGCAGAAAAGAGCCGAGCAGTCGGGTAATGCAAATATGTCTAACGATGACATGAAAAAGACATACGATGAGCATATGAAAAAATACAATGAGACGTATGAAAAGCTTGACAAAAAAGCTGCATCCACCAACGATCCGGAGATGAAAAGAGATATTGCTGCATTGCAATCGCAAATGAATGATGCAAAGACGTCGATGGATAATTTTATGAAGAATAAGGATTCCATGACGCCAGAACAGCAAGAACGTGCCAAGGCTTCACTGCGGGAACAACAGGAGCAACTGAAAAAGAACTATGAGCAACTGAGGACCAAGTATGGCACGGGAGACTCAGGTAAATCACAACAGAAAGGAGAGCGGGCGCCTGCAACACCCAAATAATAGCATCGATAAAAGCCGAATGATAAATCTCCCGGAATTTTCCGGGAGATTTTTTTATGCCCATATTGGTTGTACAAAATGGAATAAATCCGCTTTCAAACCAGCAGCAGGGTTGCCCCTACGTTTAACTGCTTAGGGTATGTGAAATATTTTCTTTTCTGGACAGAATGAGCAAATCCTTAGGAATCCTTTTACTGATGCGGAGTTTTTACCAGTAATAAATCAAGGTTAAACAACAGAAAGCAATTGTTTTCTTTCACCGATTTGCTGACGCCACATAGCATAGTACAAACCTTTTTCAGCCAGCAATCCAGCATGATGGCCTTCTTCAATAATCTGTCCCTGCTCCAGCACATAGATTCTGTCAGCATGCATGATGGTGGAAAGGCGATGCGCAATCATTATAGTGATATGTTGTTGATTTTTGGAAACCTGCCTGATGGTGTCGGTTATTTCTTCTTCCGTAAGTGAATCAAGTGCCGAGGTAGCTTCATCAAAAACCATCAGGGTTGGTCTTCTCAGCAATGCGCGTGCGATGGAAAGTCGCTGCTTTTCTCCGCCTGATACTTTTACACCGCCTTCTCCAATTACGGTTTCTATTCCTTTATCAGCCCGCGCTAACAGACCCTGGCAGGAGGCTTTCTGCAAAGCGTCCATGATTTCTTCATCGGATGCTTTGGGATTAACAAACAAGAGGTTTTCCCTGATGCTGCCTGAGAACAGCTGTGTGTCTTGTGTAACAAAGCCAATCTGTTCTCTTAACTCATTGAGATTAATTTCTTTGCCGCTTATCCTGTTGTATCGAATTTCTCCGGCAGCAGGCTGATATAATCCGACGAGTAACTTAATTAACGTGGTTTTTCCCGACCCGCTGGGTCCAACAAAGGCAATCGTTTCACCCAATCCCACTTTGAAGGAAATGTCCTTAATAGCATATTGTTTGGAACTCTGATGCCGGAAGGAGACATTATTGAATTCAAATTCTCTGATCTGGCCTATGGAAACGGGCTTGGCTGGCATGTGTTCAGCAGGCATGGTCATGATACTATTGAAATTGGCCATTGACACTTCTGCTTCCCGGTAGATATTAATAATGTTACCCAATTCCTGCAAAGGACCAAATATGAAAAAGGAATAGATGAACAAAGTGGTGAACTGGCCCACCGTTATTTTTTGCGTGAAGATCAGGTACATCATCACACCGAGGATTGTAACACGCAGCAGGTTGACACAGGTGCCCTGGATAAAGCCAAGACTTCTTACATAGCGGACTTTTTTTAATTCCAGTTTCAGGATTTTGGAGGTGGTACTGTTCAGGTGATCAATTTCTTGTTGTGCCAGGCCCAAACTCTTGACCAGTTCTATATTTCTTAATGACTCGGTTGTTGCTCCGGCGAGTGCAGTTGTTTCCGCCACAATAAGTTTTTGCATCTTTTTGATATTCCTGCTTAGCACAGAACTGATAATGCCAATAATAGGAATAGCGGAAAAGTAGATGGGCGCGATCAACCAATAAACCTGGATGGAGTAAATCACCACCCAGATAATACCGACAATAGAAGTAAAGAGTATGCTGACCATGGCGCTCACAAGTTTTTCCATGTCTGTCCGCACTTTCTGCAATTTACCGAGTGACTCACCGCTTCGCTGATCTTCGAAAACTTCATATGGCAGTTCAAGTGAGTGACGGATTCCGTCAGTATAAATATCAGCGCCGGTTTTTTGAATGATAACATTCATGAAATAATCCTGAAAGTTTTTGGCGATGCGTGAAACCATGGCTACGCTGATGAGTGCCAGCAACCCCATCATCACACCATGAAAAAAATCATCCTGTGTCAGATTTTTAAAATTGTTGCCGTACTGATCAATCATTTTACCCAGGATAAACGGATCAAGCATGCTAAAAACCTGGTTAATGGCGGCCAGCAGCAAGGCGAGGATGATGAGTTTCCAATACTTGCGGAGATAACTTAGGAGTACTTTCATATGGGTGTAATCAGTCGATTGGTGGATGATGCAATTGTTGGAAGTTCTTGAATGATAAATTCAGGCTGTTCCCGGCAAGGGCGAACGGATAGGAATTACAGGTATCACCCCAATTGTTGTGGATAGCATTTTGACGGTTGAGAGATGGGTTGGATTCGAACATAATTGGGCTGAACGGAAGGATAACGTATAAAATGAATAAGCGTTCCATCTGCAGGTCGGTAAAACGGCCGGTTACTGGTATGTGTACAGGTCAGCAGTTTTATCAGCTCACCATTATGAATGTACTCAACGGCGTGACGGTAACCCACTCATGGGTCTTTTCATTGATCCCATTTTGTTGAAGGTTTTCATCATCTTCTTCATTTCATCAAACTGTTTGATAAACTGATTCAACTCCTGTATGGAATTGCCACTGCCTTCCGCAATGCGTTTTCTCCGCGAACCATTGAGCAATTCAGGGTTTTCACGCTCTTCCAATGTCATGGAAAGTATCAGTGCTTCAATCTTCTTAAAGGAGTCGTTATCAATATCAATGTCCTTTACCGCTTTGCCCATGCCGGGAATCATTCCCATCAGGTCTTTGATATTTCCCATCTTTTTAATCTGCGCAAGTTGTTGCAGGAAGTCATTGAAGTCGAATTGATTTTTCCTGATCTTCTTTTGCAGCCGCTCGGCTTCCTTTTCATCAAACTGTTCCTGCGCTTTTTCAACGAGTGACACGATATCACCCATTCCTAAAATGCGCTGCGCCATCCTTTCAGGATAGAAGAGATCAACCTGATCGGTTTTCTCGCCTGTAGAGACAAACTTGATGGGTTTCTGGACTTCATATTTAATTGATAAGGCAGCACCACCTCTGGTATCACCGTCCAGTTTGGTGAGCACTACTCCATCAAAATCCAGTCGTTCATTGAATGCTTTGGAAGTATTCACTGCATCCTGGCCGGTCATTGCATCCACTACAAACAACACTTCCTGCGGTTGCAAAGCCTTTTTAAGTTTTGCAATTTCATTCATCATCTCTTCATCAACCGCCAGCCGCCCGGCGGTATCCACAATCACTGTGTCAAATTCTTTAAGCTTTGCCTGGCGAATGCCATTCTCCGCGATCTGTACCGGATTGGTATTTCCTTCTTCGGCATACACGGTGACGCCCACCTGTTCACTCAATATCTTCAGCTGTTCCACAGCAGCCGGTCTGTAAACGTCACAGGCTATCAGCAGGGGTTGCCGGTTACGTTTCGACTTGAGGTAACTGGCAAGCTTCGCGGCAAATGTTGTTTTACCGGAACCCTGTAAACCGGAGAGCAGAATAACGACCGGGTTTCCCTTGAGATTGATGTCAGCCTTTCCGCCACCCATCAGCTGGGTTAACTCATCCTGTACTATTTTCACCATCAACTGACCGGGCGAAACGGCAGTCAGCACTTTTTCGCCCAATGCTTTCTCTTTCACCCTGTCGGTAAATTCTTTTGCAATTTTATAGTTGACATCTGCGTCAACCAAAGCGCGGCGAATTTCTTTGACTGTAGCAGCTATATTGAGGTCGGTGATTCTTCCCTGGCCCTTAACATTTTTTATCGCGCCTTCTAATCTTTCGCTTAGACTTTCAAACATGTGTGCTGGTATTAGGAATGAATGATTGATGATTACAGGCGGGCGAAGTTCTTAAATCCCGCTCTAATGTCAAAACCCTGTTCATCGGATGATGAAACAGGGTTTTGTTGCGTACTTAATGAAGTGTAGAAATTATTGCCCGAGATAACTTTTTAAGAGTTTGCTTCTTGAAGTGGAGCGGAGTTTATTGATGGCTTTGTCTTTGATCTGGCGAACGCGTTCCCGTGTAAGCGCGAATTTTTCGCCGATGTCTTCGAGCGACATTGGATGTTCCACCCCAATCCCGAAGTAAAGTTTTATCACATCCTTCTGACGTTCTGTTAGAGTAGATAGAGACCGTTCTATTTCCCTTCGCAAGGATTCACGGTACTCAAGGGCTTCGTCCGTTTGCGGAGAATTAGGATTTTCGAGCACATCGAGCAGAGAATTATCTTCTCCTTCCACAAATGGTGCATCGACAGAGACATGCCGCGCAGCAATACCGAGTGTGGTTTCCACTTCTTCCGTATTTATTTCCAGTACGGTAGCGAGCTCATCAGCAGAAGGTTCCCGTTCAAATTCCTGCTCAAGAGCTGAAAATGCTTTGTTGATCTTATTCAGCGATCCCACTTTATTCAACGGCAGGCGAACAATACGGCTTTGTTCCGCCAATGCCTGAAGGATGGATTGCCTGATCCACCATACGGCATAAGAGATAAATTTAAAACCCCGCGTCTCATCAAAACGTTGTGCCGCTTTGATCAGGCCGAGGTTACCTTCGTTGATCAGATCACTTAATGACAATCCCTGGTTCTGGTATTGCTTGGCTACTGAAACAACGAAGCGAAGGTTCGCTTTGGTGAGACGTTCCAGCGCATTCTGATCGCCTTGCTTGATTTTTTTTGCCAGATCCACTTCTTCTTCAGGGGTGAGCAGATCTACCTTGCCAATCTCCTGGAGATACTTTTCCAGTGATTGAGACTCCCTGTTAGTAATGGATTTTGTAATTTTTAGCTGACGCATAGATGGAGTGGGGGTTTTACGAAAAACGAGCAAAGATACTTAAAAATAGCTTTAGATATCGGGCACGCGCAAACATTTCCTGCTTTATTCATCTTGATTCTTACCGGAAAAGATGTCTCGCTTTCTTTATCTCGTTAAGTAATGATTCGATGATTTCGCATTTTTCAGCAAATATTTTTTTTTATTTAGTTGGAATTTCTACTTTTAAACGCTCCCCATTTAAATAACCCGGCCTGAATTTAAGTTGGTAATTATAGTGACAGAGGCAAATGGCGGATCAAAGGTCAATGTGCCGGGACAATAATAATGTCATTAAAGATCATTGCATTGAAAGGATGAAATCAGTTGCTTCAAAGAATAAAAAGTATGTATTAGAGTATGTAATTAAATCGTCGCCGGGTATTCTGTACGATTTTTTATCAACTCCGTCAGGCCTTGCTCAATGGTTTGCCGAAAAAGTAGATTCGTTCCAGGAGACCTTTACTTTTTCCTGGGATGGGTATCCGCAGAAAGCCAAACGAATCGAAAAAGCGGAGAATGAACGCATTCGTTTCAGGTGGGAAGGATCTCCGAAGGAAGAATATTTTGAGTTTAGGATTCAGACGACGGAAATCACAGGTGACACGGTATTGCTGATAACAGATTTTGGCAACCCGAAAGAGATGAAGGACATTACAAGGCTTTGGGACAGCCAGGTACATGAGTTGAAGAAACGACTGGGTGGATTATAAACTTCTTTTCATAAATTATTTCATTTGCCAACTTGCCTGAGCAGGCTGGCATATAGCTTAAAGCTTTCCAGCACAAAAGCCTCTGACCGGTTGATGCCTGAGACCGGTATTTTCCTCGCAAGTTTTACAAATCCGGATCCCTTAATTTGCGATGACAATTCATCACCGGAAAAATGGTGTATCATTCTATAGTTGACTTGCCCGAAATGGTGCAGCCATGGTGATGGATGTACACAAACCCATATTCGCTTTTTTGAAAGCTCTGCAAGGTTAATGATGACGGTATCCTGTAAAGCTTTATGGGCTTTACCGCCTACCAGGAGCGTGCAACTGATAAATTTTCCCCACCAAAACATGGTTCGTATGGCCATCCACTCGGTGCCTTTGAAGTGCCTCGGAAAATCAAGCAGTATATAGGGCAGACCAAGATAGTTTTCTCCTTTTGAGATTTTTCCGGTGGTGAAATCCGTTCCATCCGGAAAAGTGATTCCTGAAAAAATATGATTTTTATTGGTGGCCTGCACGACGGTGGCGAACTGATCGTAGATTATCTGCGTGATACGGATTTTTGTTTCAAAAAATGAACGGTTCTTCACAGCCTCGAGCTCGTCTTCTGAAAGGATTATCTTTGCTTTTTCCGCCATATCCACGAAAGGTAATTGAAAAAAATTGACCGGCTTTTGCTCAAGTCCTTTGCAGGACCGTTTGTAGCGATCTTCTTCATCACGCTTTTTGTGCTGGTGATGCAGTTCCTGTGGAAGTATGTTGACGACCTTGTTGGCAAAGGACTGCCGGCCTATGAGATCGGCAGATTACTTTTTTATGCATCAGCCAGTATGGTGCCACTGGCCTTGCCGCTGGCGGTATTGCTGTCCTCTATTATGACGATTGGCACACTGGGAGAGCACTATGAACTTACTTCCCTTAAATCATCCGGCATTTCATTGCTGCGTATCATCTCACCATTGATGATTGTTGCCTTGTTGATAGGCTGTGCCGCTTTTATGTTTTCGAACTATGTTTTACCGGTGGCAAATCTGAAATTCGGGGCATTGCTGTACGATATCAGGCAGCAGCGGCCTGCCGTCAATATCCGCCAGGGGATTTTTTACAATGATATTGATGGATACAGCATTCGCGTCGGTGACAAAGATGCCGATAACCAAACGATCCATCATATCCTGATCTACGATCATACCAGCGGGAGAGGAAATGATTACGTGATTACTGCGGAAAATGGTAAAATGTTTATGACGGAAGACAAGCGTTTCCTGGTTTTACAATTGTTTAACGGCAGGCAATACCAGGAAATGGCTCCGCCATCCGGCAAAAAATCAAAGGAATACGAGCAGCTGAGGATCACTTTCAACGAATGGAAAAAGGTATTTGACCTGTCGGAGTTTTCACTCAACCGGACAGATGAAAACCTCTTCAAAGACAACTATCAGATGCAAAACCTGGGTCAGCTGAAAAAATCCATTGACACGCTCAAGATGGGGCTCGACAAAACATATTTAGAGGCAAAAGCTTTTTGTTCCACCTATTTTTCATTTGAGCGAACGGATTTCGATACAATAAAAATACAGCCTGATACGGCTCATGCAACGGTTACCACTGATTCATTTGCGATGTATAACAGGGCGTTGGCATCTGCCAGGAATATTAAGGGATACCTTTCCATATCGGCTAAAAACATCAAGTTTAAACAGGAGGTGTTGCGAAAGTTTGAAATTGAGCGACAGCGTAAGTTTTCACTTTCTTTCGCTTGTTTCATCTTATTTCTCATCGGTGCTCCGCTTGGTGCAATCATAAAAAAGGGCGGGTTCGGACTTCCATTTGTGGTATCTGTCTTTTTCTTCGTCATCTTTTATACGCTTTCCATCATGGGGGAAAAGTTTGCCAAGGAAGGAGTGCTGACACCTTTGCAGGGAATGTGGTTCTCGACGATGCTTTTGCTGCCGTTAGCGCTTTTCCTGGTTTATAAAGCCTCTCTTGATTCCGTATTGTTTAATGCAGACGCATACATCGGTATCGTGAAACAACTTTTTCAGCGATGGCCATTTGTAAGAAAAGCGCAGTCCTGATTTCGAACCGAAGGTTATTTTTCCTCCAGATAGATGGATGATTTCATGATTCCCTTTTTGTGAAGGAAATGCCGCCAACTTACTGATAACACACCCAACCCATAGGTAACACTCCGGCTGAAATTGATGGATGATGCTTCTTCGAAATATTTTGTGGGGCAGGTTACTTCGGCTATTTCAAAACCGGCCATGAATATCTGTGATAGCATCTGGTTGTCGAAAACGAAATCATCTGAGTTGGCGTGGTAGTTAATTCCTTTCAGCACCTCCCGTGAAAAAGCACGATAGCCGGTATGATACTCGGAAAGTTTTTGATTGATCAGTAGATTCTGTGCGAAGGTGAGCATACGGTTAAAATAATATTTATACACCGGCATACCGCCTCTTTGAGCTCCTTTTCCCAAAATGCGGGAGCCCAGCACCACAGGGTAAATGTCGTTGGCAATTATAGATGCCATGGCCGGTATCAGTTTAGGAGTGTACTGATAGTCGGGATGCAGCATGATCACAATGTCAGCCTCCAGTGCGAGAGCTTTATCATAGCAGGTCTTCTGATTGCCTCCGTATCCTTTGTTTTTTTCATGCACTACAATATGGCGGATACCCAGTTGAGTAGCCACCTTCACCGTGTCGTCGCGGCTGGCATCATCTACCAGCACAGTCTCATCCACCAGGTCATGCGGGATTTCCCGGTAGGTAGCCTCCAGCGTTTGGGCAGCGTTGAAAGCCGGCAGTACCACGACAATTTTTTTTCCATTCAGCATCTCAGGCGACAAAAATAATTCTATTCATGAAAGAAGGAAACAACATCGGATCATGCGAAACCTGCCTAAAATTATTGGCAGCCGCTGCCATGACAGCATTCTTCAGAAACAAATCGGATCACTCCTCAAAAAAATCGCGCAGTTACTGCACGAACAGCGGCCTATTTATTTCTTTCATCAATTGCTGTTCAGTGGCGTAATCAAGAAACTTCTCAATGGCGGCCTTGCCTTTCTCACCCAATGAAATGGTAAAATCATTTACATACAGCTTTATATGTTGCCACATTATGCTGTGATCCATTTCCTGCGCATGATGCTGCACATAGCCAATAGCCTCTTCCGGATGGGCAAAGGCATACTGCACACTTTGACCAATGAGCATATTAACGAGGATGGCGACCTCCTTGTTGAGGGTTCGACGAATGGCAATACCTCCCAACGGAATCGGGTGGCCGGTTGATTGCTCCCATTGTTCTCCTAAATCCATAATTTTCCGGAGCCCCTTTTTTTCATACGTGAATCGGTTCTCATGAATGATAACACCGGTATCGGTTTTGTCGAGCAGCACTGCGTCTTCAATTTCGTGAAAGACCATCTCCGTTTTACGCCCATGCTCTGGGAAGATAGTTTCAAAAAGAAAATTAGCCGTGGTATATTTTCCCGGAATGGATACTGAATGCAGCGCCATATCTTCGGCACGGATGATTTTCCTGGAGATCAGCAACGGGCCACACTGATTTCCCAATGCGCTGCCCGAAGTGAGTAGGATATATTGTGCCTGGATGAAGGGATAGGCGGCAAAACTGATTTTCGTAATGTCTAATTCTGTGGCGATGGCTTTCCTGTTCAATGACTCCACATCGGCAAGAACAGGGTGGAAAGTGATTCCGCAAGTGTCAATTTTGCCATGCAGCAGGGCATAGAAAATAAATGTATCATTTGGACAGGGTGAAAACCCAATGCGGAGATGCATGCTGCAAAGTTACTGAACGCATCTTGCTTATCAACCATGTTCTGATATTGGATAGGGCGAATGATTTCCAACAAACGAGTGAATAGTCGGCAGGAAAATAATTCGACTATTTTTGAAAGCAAACGAAAGACCCGCTATGATCCCCAAAAAAATTGTGCTGGCCTCACAGTCACCGCGCAGACATGAGTTGCTTTGGAATCTCGGTATGGAGTTTTCGTTATATGTGGCTGATGTTGATGAGCAATATCCGGCAGATCTGCCTTTGAGGATGGTGCCTTCTTTCCTTGCTGAAAAAAAAGCATTGTCTGTTCTGCCTCACCTTCAGCCGGACGAATTACTGATTACGGCAGATACGGTAGTACTTTTTCAAAACAGGATTTTCGGTAAACCTGCTGACGAAGCCGAAGCCTGTGTGATGCTTCAGTTGCTTTCCGGTAATATGCATGAAGTGATTACCGGGGTAACACTGGCGACACGGGAACGGATCACCACGTTTTCAGAACTCACAAAAGTTTATTTCAAGCATCTTTCCGCTGATATGATTGATCATTATGTGAAAAGATTCAGGCCGCTTGACAAAGCGGGCGCCTATGGCGTGCAGGATTGGATTGGACTGACGGGTATTGAAAAAGTTTCAGGCTGTTTTTATAATGTGATGGGGCTGCCGGTCAGCCGGTTGGTAGAGGAGATGAGGAAATTCGGATGGGTACACGAATTTGAAAAACAGTAAGGGTCGCGGCATCGATAATTCCGTTGCCGTTCTGAGTGCAAAAAATTGGTATCGATTAAGCACCTTGCAATCTGCCGGCTAACGCCATTACCATAGAGCCGCTATTGTAAGAGTTGCAGTGCTTCCGGAGGAATTTCCAAACCCAGTTGCTGCATTTTCAGCAATTGTGTTTTTGCCAGGTCCAGTTGTTGAGTCTGCATATAAAGTAACAGCAGGTTATTATTTCCCTGCGGATCAGCAGGGCTCCTGTTGAGGAAAACTTTCAGGTAGCCGATTGCCTGCTTGAAATCGCTTTTACTGAAAGCGATGCGTGCAAGGTGGAAATAGCATTCATAATAGTCTGATTTATTAATCTCTTTCAGAAAATATTTTTCAGCTGCTGCCATGGAATCCTGATCGAGCATCATCTTTCCCATATAAAAATTAAGGTATTTCTCCTCGGGATTCAGATCATAAGCCGTGTTGATCAGTGCATGCGCTTTTGCGGCATCTGTCTCATTTAACCTGGCTCCCAGCATCATGTTGGCATAGGCAGAGTGGGGCGAAGTGCGCACCGCTTCAGTCCAGAAAGTAACAGGGTCGCTGAATTTTTTTTGATGATTGAAGTTAACGATGGCAAGCACAAGACAAACCGCGACAGCCGCGATCACTATTTTTTTTTCTGGCCAGTTATTCTTTAGTAAGACAGTCTGACTGAGTACCAGCAGAATGCCCAACACGGGGAGATACAGACGGTGCTCAAAATCCTGGTCATTCAAAGTACCAGGAACAAGCAGTACCGGTACGAGGAACAATAAGAAGGTGGCTGCTCCGGTGATTAACACTTTTACATCTCTTCCTTTTGAAAAATAAATTCCCACTGCCAACAATACAATGGAAATGATGCCATACAGATTGGTGGTGTCCCTGCTGATCGGGAATACGCTGAGATTAACCGGGAGGATTACTTTCCCGAAGAATTGAAGCAGCACAGGTAACCTTGACGGCAGAGCGGCTACGATCTCGCCGAATTGTAACTGCTCATTTTTTAATGTTGCCTGCGACCTTGTATAGAGCCAGATCAGGAATACGATAACCCATGAAACATACAGCCTGATATTTTTCCTGTCAAGCCAATTGGCTTGCAGGCATAAATTCAGCAATAAAAAAGCAACCGGCGCGGCGAACACTGCTGTTTCTTTTGTGAAAAAAGCCAATGATAAAAGGACGAATTGCAGCAGCAGGTAAACAACGTTTCCGGCTACGCTGTAATTGATGGAAAAGATGAAGAAGGCAAATACAAATATTGCCAGCAGTGTGTCATTTCTTCCGGGTATCCAGGCAACTGCCTGAGACAAAACAGGATGTACTGCAAAGAAAAGTGTGATCAAGAACGCCTCCCAATCTTTAAAACGCAGCTTCCTCAGCAAAATGAAGAGCAGTAACACAGCAAACAAATGCAGGAGAATATTCACTACATGATAGCCTTTGATGCTTGTGCCACTCACCTGATAATTGAGGAGAAAGGAATTCAGCAGAAGAGGCCGGTAGTAGACGTCTTCCGTAGGATTGAAAACGCCGCGCGTAAAACTGGTGATGAGGTTGGAAAGATCTTCGTTATAAGCCTGTTGTTCTTTGATGAAGATAGAATCATCTAACTCTGTAAAATCAAAATTTACGGAACTGCCATACAGCAGGAAGACAATGAGTGTCAATAACAGGAAAGGATAAGGTATGCTGAATGTTTTATGCGAGTCGGGCGTGACCTTCATTTTTGCTTTTGCGGATAGTTTCCTGGCTTCTTTCATGTGTGACGCTATTCAAAAAATGACGGCAATTTAATCCGCATTTTTCAATTGAAAAATCCCGCTGTTCGGCCACTAAGAACTGTATAGAGAACGTTGTGAACAGATGAAGAAACCATACTTTTGGGAATTAACAGTCGGAGAATGATACAACAACATGCGGTTTCACAATTTCTGCATATGAATGCTATTGCCTGCATATTGAAAACATTCATCAGGTTAAAAGGTGTATCGCCGTAATGTCTAACATGGCTTGACTTTGTGAAGGTGCCTGGCAATTGAAATTTTTTCATGAGGGCGTTTGCAGATCTGCACAAGTCAGGCTAAAAACCTGCGCGAGGTAGTCCTTCTGGCAGTAACAATCCTGATAGCCGAACAGCTCTTTTAAACTGCTCTCCCAACATATTGATGAGGCAATTCAGAGACTGTTTGAATGTTTTATATTTGCGCTCCGCCACCAAAAAAATCAAGATGCAACATACGTTAGGAAAAGTTAACCTCATTGTTTTATTATTTGTTACGGTACTGTTTTCCTGTAACCGGAAGAAGGCAGGAGACATTTCTGCAGCCGTTCAATATTATCTCGAGCAATACAACCTGGAGTACCAAAAGCTGTATGCAGCTTCGGCAGCAGGGCAGTGGATGCTGAATACCCATATTGTAGAAGGCGACACCGTCGCGTCTCACAACGCAGCGGTAGCAGATGAAGCAATGGCGAAATTTACCGGCAGCAAAGCAAATATTGATTCAGCCAGGAAATACCTTGCCTTGCAGGACCAATTGACTCCGCTTCAGATTCGGCAGCTCCAAACTATACTATTCAATGCGGGAAACAATCCGGAAACCGCGGGTGATGTAGTGAAAAAGCGCATTGAAGCAACTAATGCGCAAACGGAAAAACTATATGGATTTCATTATATGCTGGACGGCAAAGCCACCACGGTCAATGCCCTTGATCACATACTGCAGACTTCGGATAATATGGAAGAAAGGTTGCGGGCATGGAATGCCAGTAAAGAAGTTGGCAGCACTTTAAAAGACGGCCTTGCCAACCTGCGTGATCTCAGAAACCAAAGCGTGACACCACTTGGATATAGTGACTTCTTCCAATACATGGCTTCTGAATACGGGATGAACACAGATGAAATGATGCAGCTCACGCATGGAATGATTGCCGATGTGTGGCCCTTATACAGGGAATTGCATACGTGGGCGCGTTATGATCTGGCAGCCAAATATCATCAACCGGTACCTGACTACCTGCCGGCACAGTGGCTGCCAAACCGTTGGGGACAGGACTGGACATCTTTGGTGAAAGTAGAAGGGTTGGATATTGATACCGTTCTTCAATCCCATGATCCGGAATGGATAGTGAAACAGGGAGAGAAATTTTATCAAAGTCTTGGGTTTGGTCCTTTACCGGCTTCGTTTTGGACGAATTCAAGTTTGTACCCGGTTGCCGCTGATGCGGGGTATAGTAAAAATAACCATGCTTCAGCCTGGCACATGGATCTTGATACGGATGTACGTTCGCTGATGAGCGTGGAAACGAATACCGAATGGTGGAGTACGGTACTCCATGAACTCGGCCATATTTATTATTACCAGTCTTATTCAAATCCTGAGGTTCCATACCTGTTGCGCAATGGAGCTAACCGGGGTTATCACGAAGCGTTTGGAACCATGATGGGACTGGCATCGCTGCAAAAGCCATTTCTGGAAGGGTTGGGAATGATTAAACCGGGAACGCGGACCAATGACACCTTGAAATTACTCAGTGAGGCACTGGATTATGTGATACATATACCTTGGGAAGCGGTGTGATGACTGAATTTGAATATAACCTATATGCGAGGAACCTTCCGAAAAATGAATACAACAAGTTGTGGTGGGAACTGGTGAAGAAGTACCAGGGAATTGTTCCACCCGATGAGAGAGGCGAAAACTATTGCGACGCGGCAACAAAGACACACATCAACGATGATCCAGCCGGATATTATGATTATTCCATTGCCAATGTATTGTTGTTTCAGTTTCACGCCTACATAGCGGATAGCATTCTTCACCAGGACCCGCATGCCACCAATTACTGGGGTAATAAAGCGGTAGGCGATTTTCTAAAAAAGGTCATGTCTCCCGGTGCAAGTGTTGACTGGCGTGAACATCTGAAAGCGAGCATCCATGCTGATATGAGTGCCCAGCCAATGGTTGATTACTTCGCGCCGTTGATGGAGTATTTGAAACGGGAAAATGCCGGAAGGAAATATACTTTGCCAGAATCAGTCCCCCTGTGACATGGATAGAATGAGTGAAGTGTATCGCATATTACCGGTTTAGATTAATTGTAAATAGCTTTAGAATTTTTCAATCGAATCAACTAACTGTTTTTAACATGATCTGTACAACCACTCCGCACATTGAAGGCAAAGCTATAACGGATTACCTTGGTGTCATTTCCGCTCAAACAATTATCGGCGCCAATATTTTCAAAGATATACTGGGTGGGCTCACTGATTTTTTTGGCGGCCGTTCCGGTACCTATGAAAAGGTATTGGAAGAAGCAAAGGAATCCGCAATGGCAGAGTTGCAGCAGAAAGCGGTGAGCCTGGGAGCCAATGCAGTAATCGGAATCGACCTCGATTTTGAAACGGTTGGCTCGAATGGCAGTATGCTGATGGTGATTGCCAGCGGAACGGCTGTAAAATATAGCTGATCAAGCACTCCATTATCAATTAGTTGCAGGAGCAGGAATTAGCGCCATGGGAGAATGCCGCATTTATATTTCATCCAAAGCGATAAGGAGCGCTATGCTCTTCAATGGCATCATCGCATGTTAAACCCACATTTTGCAGTTCAAAGCGGCAACGGGTTTAACCCCGACGTAGAACTGCTTAGGGTTTGTGAAACATTTTCTTTTCTTGACAAATTGAGCAAACCCTTAGCAGTTCTGAGTCGCAGCGAAGCGGGATTTTTCTACTGAAAAATCCGGGTTAAAAAATGAAGCACTGCTGCCAACAAACGTTTATAAACTGCGCTCAATCTTTTTAATAAGGCGGTTAGCAGTTGGCTTGGTGAAGGGTAAAAAGATATCCTGGAGGTTTCCCTCTTTATCAATCAGGTATTTTTGAAAATTCCATAACGGGCGAAATGAAAATTTTCCATTCAATTTCTTTTGTGACAGAAAACGGAAAACAGGATTAGCTTCCTTACCTTTTACATGCGATTTCTCGAAGATCTGAAAGGAAGTCAGAAAAATGCTCATTGCAAAACGCGCCAATACTATTATTTTCCAAAGGTTCCTGCTGACCGAAGTCATTCGTAGGAAAGGCCAGCACTTCAAATCCCTTTTTCCTGTAAAAAAGATAAAGCGTCTCCAGGTCATGTAACTGTGGCGTGAAGCCGCAGTGTGAGGCGATGTTCACTACAAGACACACCTTTCCCTTGTACTGAGCAAAAGGGATGTCAACTCCCTCCAGGTTTCGAAAATGAAGCTCGTGAAAATTCATTGCTCAGTAAACATCCAAATTGAATAATTGTTCGGGCTTGCACAATTGCGGTTAAAGGGCATAATTATACGACATGTAATTGACCAAAATGTTGAAGAAATGCACGTATGAATGTTTACAATTCTATGTCAGTTACTATAACCAATGAAAAGATTTTCGTTAATTAGCGCCAATATTTTTAACTAAAAGGCATCCCATGAGACATTTTAGCAAACTCTTTTTTGCTGTTGTGCTGACGAATTTTCTGTTTGCATCACAGTTAAGTGCACAAAGTACCAAGCGCCCCTGGTTGATTGGCGCGGGGCTGAACGTCATCGACTTCAATGCTCCTTACAACTTTGATCAGCTAACAAAAACGGAATATTGGAACGTACTTCCGGCAATTAGCAAACTTACACTGGCGCGCAGCATAAACCCTTCACTCGCTGTTGATTTACAGGCAGGTGGTTCCAGGATTACCACTATTAATGGCGGGGAAGAAATTGGTGCCAGGGGTTTTGTTGACTTTGATGCTGACTTGCGTTACAAATTTGACAATGGTTACATCATAAAGGAAAATGCGACGGTCGCACCGTATGTTTTTGCAGGTGCAGGCATAAATTATCTTTCACAGGACCAGGTTCGCCCCAATGTAGGTGGCGGTCTCGGTTTTAATTTCTGGTTCTGGAAAGACTTCGGACTGTTTGTACAGTCAGCCTACCGCCTGGTTCCGGGTGGAGACGAAACAGTAGCCGGAAAGCAAAATTATCTTAATCATTCTTTGGGAGTGGTGGTTCGCTTTGGCAAACAGGACACTGACAAGGATGGAATTGAAGATGATGAAGATGCATGCGTTGAAGAACCGGGCCCTGCGGCAACAATGGGTTGCCCTGATCGTGACAATGATGCAGTGGCGGATAAAACGGATGCTTGTCCGGATGTGGCAGGCCCTGTTGCTTTAAACGGTTGCCCTGATGGTGATGCCGATGGTATTGCTGATAAGGATGATCGTTGCCCCAATGCGGCCGGTACAAAAGCGCTCAATGGCTGTCCTGATCGTGACGCTGATGCTGTTGCAGATATTGATGATCAGTGTCCTGATCAGAAGGGTCTTGTTGAAATGAAAGGATGTCCTGATACTGATGGTGACAAGGTTTCTGATAAAGATGATAAATGTCCTACAAGGGCAGGAACGGTTGCATTGCAGGGTTGCCCTGACCGTGATGGTGATGGTATTGCCGACGATGATGATCGTTGCCCGCAGGATGCAGGTCCTAAGTCGAATGGTGGTTGCCCTGTACCAAAGGCGGAAGAAATTCAGTCGATCAATGTCAGTGCAAAATCAATTCAGTTTGTTACCGGTAGCGATAAGATTCAAACCGGATCCTATGGCACGCTGGACAATATCGCTTCCTTAATGTTGAAATACCCGAACACCCGTTGGAGCATTGAAGGCCACACGGATAATGTAGGTAAAGAAGCCAAGAATCTCGCACTCTCCAAGAGCCGCGCCGCTTCCGTGAAGAACTACTTTATATCGAAAGGGGTAGGAGCTGAGCGTCTTGATTCAGAAGGGTATGGTCAAATACGCCCGATTGCTGATAACAAGACTGCTGCCGGCCGTACGGAAAATCGTCGTGTTGAAATTAAGTTGATAGAAATAAATGTGAAGCAATAAGCAAGCTTTCACGCTCAGTAACAAGCCGCCCCGCTCCTTCAGCGGGGCGGCTTGTTTTTAGGGACCACTTATTAAACCCAAGATTTATCTATAGGGAAACCCCGGAAGGAGACCTTTCAATTGATTTGATACATTTGTAACGCTATGCGAAAATCATATCTCTATCTGCATACTGCTATCCTGCTTTGGGGATTTACCGGCATTTTTGCCAGAGCGATTGACCTGACGGAAGGTTTGCTGGTTTGGTACCGTATGCTGCTCACAGCGCTTTGCTGGCTGATGATTGCCTTCTTCGCCGGCCATGTAAAACGATTGCCATTTAAAGAAGCATTCCGGATAAGCCAGGTAGGCTTATTGGTTGCCATTCATTGGTTGTTTTTTTATGGTTCCATCAAATATTCCAACATCTCAGTAGGAATGAGTTGCCTGGCAATGATTGCTGTCTTTTCATCCGTCCTCGAACCGTTCATCACGGGACGCAGGTTTCAATGGTTTGAAATGCTGCTGGGCTTAATCGCTGTCATAGGCATGACCTTGATTTTTGAGTTCAGTGTGCAGTATCGCACGGGAATAATACTTGGATTGATATCAGCATTCCTTGGCTCTATTTTTACAATCCTCAATAAACAACTGATGGCGCATCATAATTCTGAAACGGTTACGACGTATGAATTATGCAGTGGATTTATTTATCTCACCGCATTGATGCCGGTTTACTTATGGCTTTTTCCGACAACCAAATATCTGCCGGGGCAACAAGACTGGATTTTACTGGTTGTTTTTACAATTGTTTGCACAGTCATACCATTCAACTTGTCGATGAAAGCATTGAAGAATGTGTCGGCTTTCACCTCCAACCTTTTGATCAACCTGGAGCCAGTATATGGCATTTGCCTGGCCTTGATTTTTTACCATGAACAAAGAGAACTTCACCCGGGATTTTTTGCCGGCACATTCATCATCCTCGCTTCCGTGGTTATTTACATGGTGCTTAAATTCAGGGAGACACGGAGAAAGAAAAATGAAAGTGAAGGTGATTTGATCAGCGCGGAGCTTTTATAGAAATCAAAACCTGGTTATTAAAATGACACGGTGAATGGCTCATCCGTCGACACTATTCCTGCTGCATCCAATAGATGTCTATCTTCCATCTTCCTATTGCAATGTTCCTTACTGAATCAGCGTGTTCTGTTAAGTCTATCCCCTGTGTTGAATAGGCCTGGTTGGATTCTTCTTCATCAGGCTCAGAAATGATGACACGAGGATGTTGTCCAAAAATGTCTTTATCATTCATAAAATCCCGCCAGACCGGTTTGCTGATTGCCTGACTGCTCCAGGTCAGGGAAGGCGCCCATGGACCCAAAACCAAATCATCCTTGCCTGCCAAACATTGCGCAAAATATGCATTGGCGAAAGCAATATTGTATTGGCGTCGTGAATACATCGAGCAGTAATGAATGGAATTCAAAAGCATGAAATTTACCAGCAAAAAGATACCTGCATATCTCAACTGCGAAGAGGTAAAAGACATGCGCATGAAAAAGGATTTTATGGATATGGGCTCCGGTTGAAAAATCACTTTACTGATCACCACACTCGATAGAAAACCTGCCGCGAAGTAGTAACTGACCAGGTACCTGGAAGGCAAATAGACCATGGTAAGCTTATGCAATTCCAGTATTACCCAAACCAGTCCGAGCAGAAAAAGCAATTTGAACTGACGGTCAGTGCTGTTGAGAAAAACACCAATTCCGGTTATGAAACTGCCAATGAACAATACATGGAACATCCAGGAGTCGCGGCTGAAAAGAACCATGATGATGTTGAAGGCAATTGTTTTTGGCATGGAAAGCATCGCTTCATACTTTCCGGAAGCTTCCTCTGCGAAGACGTAATTGAATATTTCCCGGTGGGGATAATACCATACAGTAATAAACACCAACAGGAAGAAGAACAGCCAGCCGGTGGCATACAGCAGGCCTGACTGAATGGATTTTCGGACAGTCCTGTTATTTTTTTCCAACAGAAAAAACAACAGCAGAGCAAATGGCACCAACGGGGCCATATACAGAAACTGAATTTTGGAATAGTAAGAGCACGCTATGGCAAGTGAAGCAAGTAATAATTGCTGTTGACTTTGATATCCTCCTTCAGCGAAGCGGAAAATAAAAAATAGCCCTGTCAAAATGCATCCAATGGAAAGTATCTCACTCAGGCTGAAATGGATGTATTGAAAAACATAGTATTGAAACAAAGTGGTAAGTCCGAGCAGCAACAGCAGAGGACGCAACGTTATATAGGTGGTGAGCTGGAAGATGATGATCAGGAATACAACCAGCATGGTAGCCCTGGCAATGAAGAGTTGCGTTCCAAATATTTTCAATGGAAGAAACAGGAGCAAGTTGAATAAAGGTGTTTTTACCAGGTTGTCGCATTCCTTAAAATCGAGTTGAGCATGATTGACATAATTCCTCAATTGACAGGTGTTTAATCCCTCATCAGTAAAAGCATCACGACTGGATGAAAGCCTTATATCCGGATCCGAATGCAAAAAGGGCACCTGCAGCAAAACAATGGTTGCGAGCAATCCATATAACAACCATTGAAGTAACTTGCTATGCATGAAGTGGAGGAGTTAGCGATTGCGTAAAGATGTGGAAATGTTTACTGGCAGAAGCGCTGCAAGTTTGCTTTTCAGGGTAGTAAGAGAAGAATCGTGTGGATGCTCATGATGTGAATGCTGTGAATGAATGAGAGCTTTTCGCCTGGAAGGCATCTATTCAACAGGATGCTTTTGTTTGCTGCCGGGTGCAGATCGCCTGAGCTGAAGTATTATGGGATCCTGAAGGCCTCTTTGTTTTGCCGGCGGTATT
>JBGAWA010000065.1:0-31537 GCA_044227805.1 Chitinophagales bacterium
TGAAAAAAGCGGAAGTTCATTTTAACGGTGTTACCGCGAAAGTTCATCCTGCCAATCTTCTCAATGCAAACAACCTGTTGCATTACCTTGCCTCTGAAATTTAGATGTCAGGAAATTACAAGATGATCTTCATGCGGCGGGTTTATCCTCATTGGCCAGCGCTGAAAGCCATATACGCGGTCAACTGATCAATATATTACACAGGCTGGGTGATCAGAAAACAACCAATGAAGAAATCTTCGACTATGACACCAGCAAGAAATCATTAATGCATAAAGCTGCCTCGCTTTTTGGCGAACGGCAGAACGATCAGTTGCCTTATATCATGGTCACCTTTAGTAAATAGCCGATGATTATGCGGCAGTAAGAATTTGCTACAGTCAGGAATGAACATTGCCCGGATCAATTGCGCACATGATGATGAAAGCACCTGGTTCCGAATGATACAACACATTCGTCGCGCATCTAAGATGACGGGACTTTCCTGCAAATTTATATGGATCTCGCGGGGCCCAAGATCCGGACGACGATAAATGGCCATCATAAACTGAAAGTGAAAGAGGGGCAGCATCTGTTACTCTCTGACGAAGGTCAATTGAAAAAAAAGCAAAACAATGCTGTGGGATGTACCATTCCGGGCATTGCCAGGCAACTGCATGCAGGGGAAAGAGTATTATTTGATGACGGCTTGATTGAAGCAAAAGTAGAAAAGACCACAGACAACACGGCCCTGCTGCAAGTGATGCGAATTTCCAGTAAAAAACCATTCATCAAGAGTGAGAAAGGCATCAACTTCCCTGATTCCAACCTACAGTTTCTGCATTAACCGCATTCGACCATGAATGCCTGCCCTTCCTGCTTAAACATGCCGATATGATAGGATATTCTTTTGTGCGCAATACAAAAGATCTCTGGCGGAACAAAAAAGGGAAACAATGGGAAAAACAAAAAAGTTGCTGTCATCATCAAGATCGAAACACCGGAAGCCGTAAAAAATCTTCCTTCTCTTTTGTTTTACGGCTTGCAGGAAGAGCATTTCGGAGTGATGATTGCCAGAGGAGACCTTGCTGTAGAAATAGGTTTTGAACGAATGAGTGAGATTCAGGAAGAGATATTATGGATATGCAGGCCACTTCGCCTGTAATATGGGCAACACAGGTTTTGGAAACCATGAATAAATCCGGTATTGCAACAAGGTCGGAAGTAACTGATGCTGCTCACGCCGCTATGGCTGACTGCGTGATGATTAACAAAGGACAATTCATCATTCATGTTATTGAAATGCTGAAAGACATCTTCTTGCGTACCGGTGGTCATCATGTTAAGAAGCGCTACACGTTCAGGCCGCTAGCCATTGCGACAAGGTTTATGGCCCAATAGCCTATGCTGAATGTCCGCTTTAATCGCAGGTGCGAATGATTGCAGCAGCCAGCATGCTGCTTCATGAATAATTTGATGCCTCCCTGTTCAGCAAGCGGGGATCATCAGTTATCCAAAATTGTCAGCTGATAGGCTAATTAGGATTTTCTGCATTTAACCCGGATTTTTCAGTGGAAAAATCCCGCTTCGCTGCGACTAAGAACTGCTAAGGGTTTTGCTCAATTTGTCAAAGAAAAAAAATGTTTCACAAGCCTAACCAGTTCTCGTCGAAGTTAAACCCGTTGCCGTTTTTTGAACTGCAAGATGTGGGTTTAACAAGTATATCATCCTTCTCCCCAAGGCTTGACCGCAATCAACTTCTACATGATGCCCATAACTAAAAATTAAAGACCCCTGTGAAGGTTTTCTTCTGAGGGTCTCCACTAATAATCATAGTCGGCGAGTCAAACCTGCAACCTTCTGATCCGTAGTCAGATGCTCTATTCGTTAAGCTACTGGGACCGAAACAATGTTCGACAAAATTGAGCAGTAGTCATTGTGGTTTACATTAAGGCAGGTTTCATTTCACCGACAACAATCCACTCCTTGCTCAATCAAGTTTGCAAAAATAAATTTAATTTTCGAATGAATGAACTGCCCGTGCACTTATTCACATCATGAAAAAGTCCCGCTGATTTTTTTTGGAGTTTCCCTGCCAATGCAGTTACTTTATCGCACTAACCTTTTGCGTCATGGAGAATGTTGCTTCCGGAAAAATATTAATCGCAGAGCCATTTATGGAAGATCCTTATTTCAAAGGTGCTGTGGTCTTTCTGTGTGAATGCAAAAATGAAAATGCTTTCGGGCTGATCCTCAACAAACCTACAGAAATGAAAGTGCATGAGGTGGTGGAAGATTTTCCGGTGGTGGAGAATCATATCTTTTATGGGGTCGGTACAGCCGAATACCCTGCATTATCTTCACAAACGTGGCGACCTTTTAACCGACAGCACGAGGGTTCAGGATGGAATATATTGGGGCGGTGATTTTGAACGATTAATTTTTTTGCTGGACACGAAGCAGATTCAGCAGCATGAGATCCGTTTTTTTTTCGGTTATTCCGGTTGGGAAGAAGGGCAGTTGAACCAGGAAGTACAGGAAAATTCATGGTTCATTGGAAAAGGATTAGCCGAGTACCTGTTTGAAGCAGAGCCCAAAGACCTTTGGCGTACCGTATTGCATAATATGGGAGACCGCTACCAGGTTATCGCCAACTTCCTGAAAACCCCAGTTTGAATTAGGCTGTGCCGCCCTTGAAGCACGGCTGAATTCCCAATAACGGATCAATGGATATCGTTTGAACCCCATTTATCAAAAGCGGCAACAGTTTAACTTGGACGTAGAACTGCTTGGATGACATTTTCTTTTCTTGACAAATTGAGCAAACCCTTAGCAGTTCTACGTCGCAGAGCAGGATTTTAGAATGAAAAATCCGGGTTGGATGGGAAGGACCATAACAGGGTGCGATAGTGACTTCACAAGTGCAGAAAGTCAAGGAATCCGTTCAGCATCCGCTCACCATATTTAAACAGAACAACACTACAATAATGGAAGCCAACACGCGCAGTATAGTCTTCCAGGGTATACGACGGCGATGGCGAAACTCTTTTTCCCATGTTGCGCGGCTTCGATTAGCCAAATGTAGGGGGAATTTATAACGGATTTTTCAATGCCGATTATGCGCAATAAAAACATGGTTGCACCACATAGTCTTGCGAATCCAGGTAAAATAAAAAAAAGCCATCTTGTTGGTTCAAGATGGCTTTCGCTATTCGAAATTCCGGCACGGAAAATTTTCAGTAACAGGTACTAATCAAACTTCAGGTCAAATGCAATCCTCTTAGCTCATGCACCAATACATTGAATGACTCAGGCACATTGGGCTTCGGAAGGTTTTCGCCTTTTACTATCGCCTCGTAAGCTTTGGCTCTGCCAACAATATCATCAGATTTAATCGTCAGCAATTCCTGCAGAATATTCGATGCTCCATAGGCTTCGAGTGCCCATACTTCCATTTCACCAAATCGCTGTCCGCCAAACTGAGCTTTACCACCTAATGGCTGTTGCGTAATAAGGGAATAAGGACCGATGGAACGCGCATGCATTTTATCATCCACCATATGTGAAAGTTTCAGCATGTAGATCACGCCCACTGTTGCCGGCTGATGAAAGCGGTCGCCTGATTCACCATCATACAGATAGGTTTTACCTAATGTCGGCAATCCTGCTTTGTTGATGTAAGCCTCGATCTCATCAATCGATGCGCCATCGAAAATTGGAGTGCCAAACTTCACACCCAATTTCAGTCCTGCCCATCCCAATACCGTTTCGTAAATCTGTCCAAGATTCATACGGGATGGTACGCCTAACGGGTTAAGCACGATATCCACGGCCGTTCCATCTTCGAGGAATGGCATGTCTTCATCGCGTACAATCTTGGCCACGATTCCCTTGTTACCATGACGGCCGGCAAGCTTGTCGCCCACCTTCAGTTTGCGTTTCTTAGCGAGGTAAACCTTTGCCAGCTTTAAGACACCTGACGGCAATTCATCACCAATACTTATGTTGAACTTTTCGCGCTTGTAGCGACCCACTTCCTCATTATGCTTGATCGTGTAATTGTGCAGCAACCGTTTGATCAGTTCATTCGTATGATCATCATTTGTCCAGTTACCCTGATCCGCTTCCTGGTAATTGATATCGTTCAATACCTTAACCGTGAACTTCACCCCTTTTGCCACCACCACTTCTTTATAAACATTAGTGATTCCTTTGGAGGTTTTATCCTTCAGCAGCTTCATCAGTTTCTCAATCAGTGTTTCCTTGATGATGCTGAGAGCCTTGGCATGCTCCTTCTCGAGTTTCTCGAGCAAAATTTTCTCCTTTGCCTTGGAGTTTTTATCCTTCTTTGCACGGGAGAACAATTTTTTATCAATCACCACACCTTCCGTTGAGGGAGGCGCTTTCAGCGAAGCATCCTTCACGTCACCTGCCTTATCACCAAAGATAGCGCGAAGCAGTTTCTCTTCAGGCGTAGGATCACTTTCTCCTTTCGGTGTAATTTTTCCGATGAGAATATCTCCTTCCTTCACATGAGCGCCTACGCGGATGATACCAAAATCATCGAGGTTACGGGTGGCTTCTTCACTCACGTTTGGTATGTCGGGTGTCAACTCTTCTTCCCCTAATTTGGTGTCGCGCACTTCCAGTTCATATTCTTCGATATGTATGGACGTAAAGATATCTTCACGGACAATGCGTTCACTTAATACAATGGCATCCTCGAAATTGTAACCCTTCCATGGCATGAAGGCCACCTGAAGGTTTTGACCGAGTGCCAGCTCACCATCCTGCGTCGCATACCCCTCACAGAGTATCTGGCCGGCTTTCACCTTATCTCCCTTCTTCACGATGGGCTTCAGATTGATGCAGGTGCTTTGGTTGGTCTTTTTGAATTTTAACAATTTATAAACCGTGCGGCCTGTATCAAAGCTCGTCATGTCCTGTTCTTCCGAACGCTCGTAGTTCACCACAATCTCTTCGGCATCCACATACTCTACCACGCCATTTGTCTCCGCATTCAGCAGCATACGCGAATCTACGGCGGCTTTGCCTTCGAGCCCTGTACCCACTATGGGTGATTCAGGCTTCAGCAAGGGCACCGACTGCCTTTGCATATTGGATCCCATCAACGCACGGTTGGCATCATCATGTTCGAGAAACGGAATGAGAGAAGCCGACAAACCAACAATCTGATTCGGTGCCACATCCATGTATTCCACTTCGTCAGGACCAACAATCGGGAAGTCGCCCTGGTGGCGGCTCTTAATACGCTCGATCTGGAATTCTCCCTTATCATTGATCGGAACATTAGCCTGTGCAATTACCTTTTCATCTTCTTCATCCGCAGAAAGGAATTCCACCTTTTTCCGCAATTCTACCTTTCCGTCAAGCACTTTGAGATAAGGTGTTTCAATGAAGCCCATGCGATTGATCTTCGCATGAACACATAGCGTAGAAATCAGGCCGATGTTCGGGCCTTCCGGTGTTTCGATGGTACAGAGACGGCCATAATGAGAATAGTGAACGTCGCGTACCTCAAAGCCGGCGCGCTCACGTGAAAGACCACCGGGACCCAGCGCTGAAATACGGCGCTTATGGGTGATTTCGGCCAATGGATTTGTCTGATCAAGAAACTGCGACAACTGTGACGTTCCAAAGAAAGAGTTGATCACAGAAGATAAAGTGCGTGCATTGATCAGATCAATTGGCGTGAACACCTCGTTGTCGCGTACATTCATCCTTTCGCGGATGGTACGCGCCATGCGTGCCAGACCCACGCCGAACTGAGCATACAACTGCTCGCCCACTGTTCTGACGCGCCGGTTGCTCAAATGATCAATATCATCAACAACCGCTTTATCATTCACCAATTGCACGAGGTATTTTACAATCGCGACGATATCTTCCTTCGTCAATACCTTGGTGTCAAGCTCAGTATCCTTTCTTAATTTCTGGTTAATCTTGTAACGGCCCACTTCGCCGAGGTCATACCGTTTATCGGAGAAGAACAACTTCTCGATTATGCCTCGTGCCGTTTCGTCGTCTGGTGCATCAGCTCCGCGCAACTGCCGATAGATGTATTGCACAGCTTCCAGTTCAGAGTTGGAAGTATCCTTCTGCAGCGTGTTATAAATGATGGAATAGTCGGCACCTACCGTTTCCTTTTGCAGGATAACGGTATCTACGCCTGTTTCAATAATATTAGCGATGTCATCTTCTGACAGTATCGTATCACGTTCCAGCACCACCTCATTACGGGTGATGGTTACCACTTCGCCGGTATCTTCATCCACGAAATCTTCATTCCAGCTTCTCAAGACGCGCGCTGCGAGTTTGCGGCCGATAGCTTTCTTCAGGTCGGCTGCTTTAGCCGGAATCTCATCCGACAGTTCAAAAAGCCTCAATATTTCTTTATCGGTATCCCAGCCAATTGCGCGCAGCAAGGTGGTTACCGGGAATTTCTTTTTCCTGTCGATGTAAGCGTACATCACATTGTTGATGTCCGTTGCAAATTCCATCCAGGCTCCCTTAAACGGAATCACCCTTGCGGAATAGATACGCGTTCCGTTTGGATGAACTGATTGTCCGAAAAATACTCCTGGTGAGCGATGCAACTGAGAAACCACAACACGTTCTGCACCATTGATAAGAAAGGTACCCTTAGGTGTCATGTAGGGAATATTTCCCAAAAACACATCCTGCACAATCGTTTGGAAATCGATATGTTCAGGATCGTTACAACTCAGGCGCAACTTTGCTTTCAGCGGTACGCTATGTGTTAATCCACGTTCGATACATTCTTCAATGGTATAGCGCGGGGGATCCACAAAATAATCCAGGAACTCCAATACGAAGATGTTTCGCGCATCACTGATGGGAAAATTCTCAGTAAACACACGGTAAAGGCCTTCGTTTCTCCGGTTTTCAGGAGTGGTTTCTAACTGGAAAAAATCTTTGAATGACTGAAGCTGAATACCGAGCAAATCAGGGTATTCGAGCTTTATCTGTGTCTTGCTGAAATTGACTCTTTCGTTAGTCTTTGATGCCATTTGATTTTTTTGAAACCTTTATATGAGTTAAAAAAGGGAATCAGGTTTCCCGCTAGCTGCCGGAAAACCTGATTAATAAATCAAAAAAGGGATCTTATTTGACTTCGACCTCGGCACCAGCTTCAATAAGCTTGGCCTTGATAGATTCAGCTTCCTCTTTAGATACACCTTCTTTAACAGGTTTCGGAGCACCGTCCACCAGGTCCTTAGCTTCTTTCAGGCCAAGTCCTGTGAGGTCTTTCACCACCTTTACAACGGTTAATTTCTGACCACCTGCTGCTTTCAGAATAACATCGAAAGCTGTTTTTTCTTCTACTGCTGCGGCTGCGGCACCACCACCACCGGCTGCCATTACGGGAGCGGCTGCAGCGGGTTCGATACCATAGTCATCTTTCAGTATTTTGGCGAGTTCGTTCACCTCTTTTACCGTAAGGCTAACAAGTTGTTCAGCAAATGTTTTTAAGTCTGCCATTTTGTTTTGATTTATTGATTCGCGAATTGATTGATTGATAAAAAACCGTCAGTTGATGAACAGGTAGAGGAAGCTTCCCTATAACATCGCCAGGCGGCAAAGGTTTTAGTTTTGAGGCCTGTCTTCGAGTGTTTTTAAGATGCCCGATAGTTTCTGACCGCCGGATTGCAATGCTCCGATCACGTTCTTTGCAGGAGACTGTAACAATCCGATGATTTCACCTACCAGTTCGTGTTTCGTTTTCAACTTCGACAGTTCATCCAGGCTGTTATCGCCAAGATAAATGGCACTATCAATGTATGCAGCTTTCAGCACCGGTTTGTCGCCGGCTTTTCTGAATTCCTTGATCACTTTTGCCGGAATGGAACCTGTTTCGGAAAACATAACAGAAGTAGGCCCGTGCAATGCGTCGAACAAGCCATCGTAGCCGGTGCCTATTGATTCAAGTGCTTTCCGGATGAGTGTATTTTTAGCCACTTTAAACTCCACGCCCTGTTTGAAACAGATGCGGCGCAGTTTATTGATTTGCTCCACGTTGAGATTGGAAGCATCAGCCAGGTAAAAATTAGTTGCTTTCGAAAACCGTTCGGTGAGCTCAGCAATCGCTACTTTTTTGG
Source organism: Chitinophagales bacterium (assembly GCA_044227805.1). Lineage (GTDB taxonomy): Bacteria > Bacteroidota > Bacteroidia > Chitinophagales > UBA10324 > JACCZZ01. The sequence continues at coordinate 8,121 of JBGAWA010000065.1, forward strand.
TTGCCTTATCCATCTTAGTTCATGAGAGTTTTAGTGTCAATAGATATAGAAGGGCTCATAGTGCTGGCCATGTACACACTTTTCAGATAGGTACCCTTGGCGGAAGATGGTTTCATCTTCACCACTGTATGGATGAGCTCGTTTGCATTCTCGAATATCTTCTCTTTAGTAAAAGAAACACGTCCGATGGATGCATGGATAATGCCTTGTTTATCTACACGAAAAGCAATTTTGCCCCCCTTCACTTCTTTAATGGCATCAGCCACATTTTCGGTCACTGTTCCGGACTTGGGGTTGGGCATCAGGTTACGAGGGCCCAGAATCTTACCGAGCTTCGCGATTTTAGGCATCACGCTGGGTGTGGCAATGATGACATCAATTTCTGTCCAGCCCTTTTCCACTTTTTCCACAAATTCCTGTAAGCCGGCATAATCAGCACCTGCTTCTTTGGCTTCAGCTTCCTTATCGGGATTACAGAACACCAAAACACGTTTGGTCTTTCCGGTTCCATGCGGAAGGTTAGCGACGCCACGGATGGCCTGGTCAGCTTTGCGGGGATCTACTCCGATCCTGATATGCAGGTCTATGGAGGCATCGAATTTAGGTGTTGAAACTTCCTTGATCAGGTTCGATGCATCCGACAAGGTATAGGTTTGTGCGCTCTTCACTTTAGCGTTGACCTGTTTGCGTTTCTTGGTTATTTGCAATGGTTTTCTGGTATAATTAATGAGGTGATCCCAAAAATGGGAATGCAAAAGTAAGGAAAGATTCGGAAAATGCAATGGGAAATATAAAATACCTTATATGCGGTGCTTTCCAAAAAAAATCCCTTCACGAAAGAGCTTTAACCCTTAAAAGCGGGCTGTTGCATCAGCACAGCATATCAGCCCTTTTAAAGAATGCCATGAAGCAGGGGCGAACAGTCACCGGGATCAATGTTGCTGCCTGCCGGGCAATGAATCTACATTCACCATTGGTTTAAGATTGCCTCGATGACAGGTGACACAGGTGATATGTTCCAGCTTATCATCCTCCATCTTATCAATATACTTTGTGTTGATGGCTTTAACCATTCGCATCATTTCGCGGGCCGTGGTTTTTGCCGGCTTGGCGTCACTGGCGAAATCAAAATCCATCTTGCCATCGGCAGTCGGTGTTCCAACGTGACAAGCGCCACATTTCACTCCGAGCGAAGCTGAAAAATTGCGCATGGTCTTAATCAATTCCTCTTCCGAAATATCTTTAGGAAGTACTTTAAGATTGCTGGGCTGGGGGTTTTCCTCCCGCTTCGTCTGTCCTCCTGTAGTAAGGATCAGTAAAGAAGAAATCAGCAACAGGATCAAGCCTGATTTAATGACGGATGTAGCTTTCATAGTCCATAAATTTCCACTAAAATAGCTAATTGTTTTACCCAAGTATTTCGATATAAAAAATACCCATTACTTTGCCATCACCCATTAGTAACAGCACAATGAAAGACTTCTTCATCAGCTATAATCATCATGATAAAGCATGGTCGGCCTGGATTGCCTATACACTGGAAAAAGCAGGATACACCACATTCTTCCAGGATTGGGATTTCAGGCCGGGCGATAATTTTGTACTGAAGATGCAGGAAGCAACGGTAAGTTGCGCCAAGACCATAGCGGTATTGTCCAACAATTACCTCGCCTCCATTTTTACACAACCGGAATGGGCAGCAGCCTTTTCCATTGATCCGACCGGCAAAGAAAAAAAGCTGATACCGATAAAAATTGAATCCTGTGTGCCGGCAGGCTTGCTGAAAAGTATTGTGAGCTGTGATCTAACCGGGCTTGACAAAAGTTCCTGCAGGGAAAAATTACTGGATGCGGTCAAGGACAATGTACGTCCTGATACAGAGCCCGCCTTCCCGGGTGCGCCGGATAGCCCATTGAAGTTCAGCTACGAGCCGGTTCTGTCATTGGAAACACCCATGAGGCTGGCGGCAGCCAATCAGCTGAGAGATTTGTTGAATACTACAAAGGTCACCTTTGTCGCGCAGGCACAGCTGCGTGATGAGCTTTACGCAAGCATAACTGATAGACTGAAGATCACCGAGCGATTGGAATATGAACCGTTCTTCGATAAGTATTACGACCTGATGAATAAAGATGAGCAGCATCAACATGCCATCATTCGTGCCTATACAAAGGATGTATTGTTTGAATACAATCAGAAAGCGCTGGAACTGATCCGATCAAATCATGACTTATTATCGGATATACCGAAACTGCAGGAGTTAAATGATCATCTCGAAGTATGGCTCAGCAAGTTTAAGGCAGTTTTTGAACTTACACCATCCATGTGCCTTCTCTACGTAGGTGTCCGGGAAAAAGTACCTTTTCCGTCTGGCATAGAAGCAGCGATTGATGATTATATCCGGCGGCAGTAGTGTATATTCAAACGGCATGAATCTTAACTCTTACGCCAGCGTGAGAACTATACATTGAACTCTTTAAATGCATGTGGCAGCCTGCTGGCGACCAGTATTGCTCAAATCTTTTCAAAATTTTCATTTCCCAGCCAACCTATCTTTCCATCTTCCAAACGGATTTTGTTCCAGTCGCCCACATGATCGAGTAACTGAATAGCCGTTCCTTCATGAATCATAAACAGATTACCCGCACCTGCATCGGGAGCACTCTTCACAAAAGCACTGCGCACCATCACCACGGCCGAAACGGACTTTGCATGCTGTTGACGCTGATGAAGGGCAAGCGCCAAACAAGCAAAAGAACAACAAAGCAGCCATGCGGTGAACGTGCGGATCAGTTTGCTTTTGACGAAAAACAAATAGACAGCTACGATGAACAGGCTCAGCCAGATGGAGATAAGTGCGTAAACTCCCCACCTTTCTGCGCTATTCGAATTTACGAAACCAGACCACCAGTTGAAGAAAGCCGGTTGCGGAACGGGCTGTATGGCATCCACCGATTTCAACTTCGCAAGCCGGAGGTTGTACTTGATATCTTCATCCTCAGGAGCTAGCCGGAGACCCCGCTCATAGTTGAGTATTGATTTGCCCACGCTATCCATCTTATAGTAGCAATTGCCGAGGTTAAAATAAACTTCCGCGTATTGATATTGCTGGGACAGCAATTTTTCATAGTCATCGGCCGCAGCACGAAACTGATTGGCCTTGTAAGACTCATTTGCCCTGTTAAAAAATTCAGATGGCGATTGTGCGCGGATCACTGCAGAGCAGAAAAAAAGTATCACTACAAGCATGGCAACCATGCGCATAGCAAAATATGAAATGACTTGCCTGTTAATTACTGATTTCATCTTCAAGGTCTGCTATTAGATTTAAAGCGTTGGCATAGTTTATTTTCATTTCTGCATCATCAGCCGCAGGCGCATACAATGACAATTCGCAGGCATTAATGAGCCTATTCAGCCGGCTGATCGTTTCCGGCTTAACGTTTTTGGCCAGCAGTTGCTCCTCCACTGATTCTTTTGACAAAGAAGAAGTATCCATATTCAGCTTATCACTCAAATAGCCCCACGTGGCACGCGACACTTCATCATAAAACTTCCTCTTCGCCTTGTCGGCGAGCCCTTTCTCCGCAGCCAACAGGCGGTTTTTTGCCAGCTTAAGCGCCTTCCTACGCCTGCTGCCGATGAGGTCGGCGGCCAGGCTATCCTTTCTTCTGCGTATAGCCAGTAACCCAAAGAAAGCAAGGAAAGGCAATGCATATAGCACAACAAAACCCACCGATCCAAAAAAAGACACACGGGTTGTACCGAAAGCCGGTGCTGTTGTTTTTATATACCTTATGTCTTCGCCTAAAACGGCAACACCGCGCTGCGACACAGAGGAGGCCGCATTTGCATTACTATTTTTAGAAGGCTCGCCGGTGATCTTCAAAGGGAATGCAGGCGTGTTGATGATTTCATATTTACCGGTGGAAGGATTGAAGTAGGAAAATGTTTCTGCACCTATTGTGAATTCGCCCGGAAGGCGGGGAATGAGCAGGTAGTCGTATTGTTTCCATCCGCTGACCCCAGCTTCGCTATTGGCGATTTTCTCTTTCAATTTAGGATCGTAAACTTCAAAACCAGCGGGCACCTGCAAGGGTGGAGCATCTACGAGGTTAAGGTTCCCGCTGCCTGAAATTTTAATGGAATACGTTACCGCATCATCTGTTTTAGATTCAGTGGCGGATAGAGATGTCTCATAATTGAATTTTCCCACGGCGCCTGCAAAGCCTGCCGGTTTGCCTTCCTGCGGCAACTCTTTAACATTTATGGTAACCACTTCTGTTTTGAGTTTAAGTGGTACTTCCTGTGTCATTCCCATGTTAAAGAAACTCTCAAACGGGTCTCTTGACTTTGATTGCACCACTACCTGTGCAGAAGTGGAAATCTCCGCCGGTGTGATCTGCAACATACCGGAACGCTGCGGGTATAAATTATACTTGAGAATATCGAGCACATAGTATCGCTGGCCATTGTAGATTTCCACTGTCTGCTTCCTGTTGGGATCAAGTTCCACCTCCTTGCTCCAGAAGCCCTCCATGGAAGGGGCTTTACTAAGGTTGAAACCATTCAGGTTCTGCCTGAAATAAAGACGGTAAGTAGCAGTCAGCAGTTCACCCTTGTAAACGGAATTTCTGCTCAGGAGGACCTTCACAAACACATCATTTTTCAATTGCTTCGCCAGATCTTCGGCATTCTGCGGCGGCGATTCAGAATTTCCGTAGCTGTTGCCTTGCTGTGATGGCTGCTGCGCAGAAGGGGCGGTTACCACGATAGTTACTTCATTTGATTCCAAGGTATTACCACCGACTTCAACGGTTGCTCTGCCAATCTTAAAAGTTCCCTGGCGCTTTGGACGAAGCACATACGTATAACTGGCAGATTGTGAGACGGCGCCATTGATGATCTGCATGCTCGAAGAAGTGTTGGGCCCGCCGAGCAAAGTGAAATCATTTAACGAAGGGAGCTTCAGATTACTGCCACTGGCATTTTCAATTGTAAAAGTGAGATTGAAATTCTGATTTTCTGGAACTGATTTAGGAGCTGAAGCTGAAAACCTTACCTGAGCCTGCAAAGCATAGTGCGATAAAATGATGCACCAGGTTAACAGCAACGACCTGATCATGAAATATGAAAATCGTGGATTAATTCGCATTGTATCTGTTCATCAATTGCTGTTCGAATCAAAAATCAATTTCTATTTCTGCTACACTACTATAAAACCCTATTATCCGATGAAAAAAAATCTGCCCGACTATTTTGCACCTTCCATCACCTATTATATTACCAATCTTTTTTTATTCTTACTCTCACCCCTTTCATCTGTTTTTTCTGCATTTGCTGGTTCACCTTCTGTTCTTCATTCTCCAGTGCAGCCATCAACTGATCGGCCTCTTCTTTGGATAACCTAGGTTTTTGCGCCTGTTGCTGCTGTTCCTTATTATCAGGTTGCTGATTCTTGTCCTGATCCTGTTGTTTCTCCTGTTGATCTTTATTTTGCTGATCCTGGTTTTGCTGATCATTATTTTTTTGATCCTTGTTGTCCTGTTTTTGCTGATCCTGGTTTTTATCATTTCCACCTCCCTGATTTTTTTGCAACATCGCATTCGCAAATGCGAGATTATACTTCGTTTCCATATCTGACGGATCGATTTTCAGCGCATTCTTATAAGCGGTCACGGCATCATCATACTTCTTCTGTTCAAGATAGGTATTACCTAAATTATGAAAGGCCCTTGCCTGCAGAGCAGGGTCTGTGTTTGTTTTCGCAGACAGTTGAAATTGCTTCTGTGCTTCTTCCCATCTTTTTTGCTCATATACAGCGTCGCCCAGGTTGAATGCCGCTTCCGGCATATTATTTTTTATCTCCAATGCTTTCTTATAGTTCACTTCCGCCTCCGCAAAATTCTGTTTTTGATACTGCGCATTACCGGCACGTGTTGCTGCTTTTTCAGGCTGTGAAGAAAATGGAATCTGTGCGACCATGCTGGTAACATTTGTTATCAGCACCAGGCACATGGCGAAGACTAAACCGGTGGCGTATCGCATAACCTTTATTATTGAGTGATCTTTCATTTTGCCTTAAAAAACTTAAAGTATTATGATGTTTTCCTGTTAACCATTCATCATGATGAACTTGCTTCTTTCATCAACATCCGGTTTACAGTTTCAAAGGAAATCTGCTCTTTCGCTCAGTCATCCACCACTCGATGATCAAAATCACCGCTGCTAGCGCCAGGCAATATTGAAAGTAGTCGTCGAAATCCGTAAAAACGACTTCTTCAAACTCCTTGGTGCTGATTCCTTTTAATTCTTTCAGCACGGCATCCACCTCATCAGTCCCGCTGCCAAGCAAAAAATATTTGCCGTTTCCTTTTGCAGCAAGATCCTGCAGCATAGCCGAATTTAATTTCGACAAAACAATATTGCCGTCTTCATCCCGCTTAAAATCATTCCCGACAGGAATGGGCGAACCGTTTTCAGAACCCACGCCAACAGCAAATACCCTGATTCCTTCCTTTACCGCTTCCGCCAGTTTCTCAACTACTCCGCCTTCATTGTCTTCACCGTCGGTAATGATGATGAGCGCTTTGTGACTGTTGTCTCCCTTTACAAATCCCTGCCGGGCAAGGTCAATCGCGTCCGCAAAATTTGTTCCTTGCGTTGGTATTATTCCGGGATTGATGGTGCGCAGGTACATTTTGGCAGCGCTGTAGTCCACGGTGAGCGGCATTTGCATATAGGCGTTCCCGGCAAATACAATCAACCCCAGGCGGTCGTTGTGGAGCTTATCAATAAAATTGAAGATAAAATTCCGGGAACGGTCGAGTCGACTTGGCTTCACATCTTCACTCATCATGGAGTTAGAAACATCCAGTGCCAGGATTACATCAATCCCTTCCCGTTTTATTTTTTCCTGCCGTGTTCCCAGCTGCGGGTTTGCAAAGCCCAGCACCATAAACATATAGGCAAAGATCAGCAGGACAAACTTTATGAGCTGTCGCCGGTTTGAGTATTCGGGAATCAGCTGTAGTACCAACGCCTTGTTGCCGATTTTAGTGATGGCCCTGATACGCCAGAAATAGTAGAACAGGAAGAGCATTACCAGCGGTAATACAGCCAATAGCAGCCAGAGGTATGTTATATGTTCAAAACGGAACATTTAAGGGAGACTTTTTAACAGTAAGTAACGGGCTATCATTTCCAACAACAGCAAGATACCGGCAAACAAAACGAAGACATGAAATTTTTCAGTTTTGCGCTGATAGGCACTCATCTCAATTTTTGTTTTCTCCAGCTTATCTATCTGAGCATAGATTTCCTTTAGTTTCTTATTATCTGTGGCGCGAAAATACTGGCCACCGGTTTTCTTCGCAATATCTTTCAGCAGGCTTTCATCGATCTGCACATCCTGGTAATCGAAAATAAAATCTCCATCACGGCTCATGGCGACCGGCGTCATAGCTTTTCCGTTGGTACCAATACCGATGGTGTACACCCGCACTCCATATTGAATAGCAAGATCGCAGGCGGTAAGCGGGTCGATCAGACCTTTATTATTTACCCCGTCCGTCATCAGTATCACCACTTTGCTTTTCGCATCGGTCTCTTTGAGGCGCCGGGTGGCGGTAGCGAGTCCCATGCCGATGGCGGTTCCGTCTTCCAGGAGCCCGTTTTTGATTTGCGACAACTGATTTTTCAGAATAGTGTGATCAATAGTGGCCGGACATTGTGTAAAGCTTTCACCGGAAAAGATGACCAGGCCCATGCGATCGTGTTGTCTCCCGTCAATAAAGCTGATCGCTTCTTTCTTGGACGCTTCCAGCCTGTTGGGTGAAAAATCTTTAGCTAGCATGGAAGAAGAGACATCAATGGCCAGCACAATATCAATACCTTCCGTTGTGACTTTTTGTTCGTCGTAGGTAGTTTGCGGGCGGGCAAGGGCAATCAATAACAACGCGACGGCCATGACGCGCAACACCGGCAGCAGCTGCTTTAGCACTGCTTTGAGCGGCATTCCATGGCCGGCAAATGACACCGTGGACGAAAGTTCCAATGAAGGGTTATTTTTCTTCCATAGAAAATACCACCACAGTACGGCGAGTACGATCAGCACAGGTATTAGCCACAATACCCATTGATTGGCGAATTGTATATGAGACAGATTGTTAAACATTGGCTTTACTTTCTGTACTGTCTTTCACGGCTGTCAGCTCAATTAAACGATATGCCTGTTCCATTACCTTCCTGTTGGTATCAGGCGGCGGAATTCTTTTGGCGAATTTCACAAGGTCAGCTTCAAAAAGAACCGAAAGCAGATCATCCTGTGCATCCTGCATGATAGGGTACTGGCTTATGTCTTCCCTGATTTTTTCCGTTGTTGATTCAAGGGCAAGCCAGCCATACCGGTATTCGAGGTATAACCGGAGTATGTCCGTCAGCCTGCTATAATATTTTTTGATCTCATCCTGCTGCCAGAGTTTTTCATCCTCCAGTTTTTTTAATTCCTTACGTGCCCACACATCCGGAGGGTCTTTTGGTTTTGGGCGTTCTATTGTAACCGGTTGTCGGTTTTTTCTGCTACGATAAAAATATATCAGCCATGCCAGCAGCGCCAGCAATACCAGGCTTCCAGCGATCAGCGGAATAAATTCACTGAACGAATAAGCGACTGAAACAGGTTCTTTGATTGGTTTGAATGCCTTTGCTGTATCAACAGGAATGGTAGTCACTTCAATGAGCAGGGAATCTGAAAACAGGCTGTCTGTCTTTCCTTCCTTATTTTTCCACAGCACTTTCTGCGGGCCAGCACGGAAAGTACCGGAATCATAAGCTGACAGAATATACTGCTGACTGTAGGTAATATAATTGTCATCAGTGGCTGTATCTATATCCAAAGCCTTCACCAGTTCCATGGTGCCCACCGTATCTTTTACGGAGGGCATGGTGACAGCCAAACCCTTTGAAAAACGAACGGTGAGTTTTACCTGCAGATAGTCACCAATCAAAATGCTTGACGAATCTGCTTTAAGTGTAGCGGAAATTTCCTGTGCCAACAGGGATGCCGGCTGAGAACAGGAAAGCATTAAAACAAAAAAACCAACCAGACGAATACCTGCATTATGCAACACACCCTGTCTGCCCAATCGCATCAAACTACCGGTTCTGTTAATCAATTGCCTCATCTTCTCAACTCCCTTTGCTTAAACATGTTCATCAGCGCAATCACGTAGCTGTCTTCCGTTTTTAAAGATTCAAGTTGCGCCCCACCCTTGCCAAAAATATCCTTCATTGAACGGAGGTTTTGCTGAAAGTCAGCCGCATATTTTTCACGCAAAGCCTTTTGGGAAGTATCAATCCACCATTCCTTACGGGTTTCAGCATCCACCACCTTCATCAATCCAATGTCGGGCAAACGCACTTCGCGTTCATCATATATGTGCAATCCAATCAGGTCGTGTTTCCGGGCAACAATGTCCACAGTCCTTTTCAGGTCTTTCCCGTTGCCGTTGCCGGCATTCATGAAATCAGAAATCAGGAAGGTGATGCATTTTTTCTTCACCACATTGTTCAGGTATTTCAGTGCTCCGGCTATATGGGTGCCGGTATATCGCGGATGAAAGTCGTAAATCTCCGATATGATGCGCAGGATGTGTGTCTTACCTTTTTTTGGGGGAATATATTTTTCCACCACGCTGCTGAAGAATATCACACCCACTTTATCATTATTGTTGATGGCAGAGAAAGCAAGGACGCCGCTGATCTCTGCGATGATGTGATTTTTGAATTCATTTTGTGTACCGAAGAAAGCGGAACGGCTTACATCAATCATCAGCATCAGGGTGAGTTCACGTTCCTCTTCATACACTTTCACAAAAGGCTTGTCATGACGGGCCGTTACATTCCAGTCAATCGTGCGCAGGTCATCTCCAAACTGATATTCACGTACTTCGCTGAATGAAATTCCCCTTCCTTTAAATGCGGAGTGATAGCTGCCGGCAAAGATCTGATTAGACAATTTGCGTGTCTTGATCTCGATGCGACGGAGTTTCCTGCGTTTTTCAGAAGAAGAAGGTGGCTGAATGGTCATGATTAGTGAAACAAGGGCCGTTACGGTGACTGCTGCAATTCGTTAATGCTGTTGAATAGGTCTTCTTATTAATCGCTACCTGGCTTTTCAATGAAGCGCCCGTTCATGAAAGATAAATACGGGCTGCTTCCTGCTATTTGCCAGAAAATCAGTTAAGGCACTTCCACTGCATTCAGTATCTCACTGATTACATCTTCCGGTGTTACATTATCTGCTTCGGCCTCATACGTAAGCCCGATACGATGACGCATGACGTCATAACAGATGGCCCGGACATCTTCCGGGATCACGTAACCTCTCCGCTTGATGAATGCATAAGCTTTTGCCGCAACGGCAATATTGATGCTTGCCCGTGGTGAGCCGCCATAGCTGATCAGCGGTTTCAGCTTATCCAGTTTATAATCTTCAGGCTTACGGGTTGCGAATACAATGTGGAGGATATAGCGTTCGATTTTTTCATCCATATAGATTTCGCGCACCGTCCTGCGTGCATTAACGATATCTTCCTTATTAACAACAGGATTAATCACCTTATCTGCCAGTTGCATATTCTGCCGGATGATGAGTTGCTCTTCATCGATCTTCGGATAATTGATCACTGCTTTCAGCATGAAACGATCTACCTGCGCTTCAGGAAGCGGATAAGTTCCTTCCTGCTCAATCGGATTCTGCGTAGCGAGGACGAGGAAAGGCTCATCCAGCTTAAAGGTTTTATCGCCGATGGTCACCTGTCTTTCCTGCATCGCCTCCAGCAGGGCCGACTGTACCTTGGCCGGTGCCCGGTTAATTTCATCCGCCAGTACAAAATTAGCGAAGATGGGGCCTTTCTTCACGGCAAATTCTCCATCCTTCTGGCTATAAATCATGGTACCGATCAGATCGGCAGGCAGCAGGTCGGGTGTGAATTGTATACGAGCGAACTTGGCATGAATAGCCGAAGCCAGCGATTTACCCATGCGCGAGCTGTTCGCCAGTCCCGGCACACCTTCCAGCAGGATATGCCCGTTGATAACATGGCCAGCATTAATCTTTCTATCATGTACTTTTGTCCTACTATGGTTTTGCCCAATTCGATATTCAGCAATTCCACAAAGGCACTTTCGCGGTTGATGCGCTCATTCAGAGAAGCGATGTCAACAGTAGTATTTTGACTGATCAGTTCCATAGTGATTTTTAAGGTGGGCCAAAAAATAAGTGGTCACTTTATTATTTTTAAAACCTTAGCTTTTTTCTAAGATTTGCAGCCAACATGTTTGTCAGGCTTCCGGTTGCATTTCCAAAAGGCGTGCGTCAGCAGATGCATCGGAATGAGGGATTAAACCCGGATTTTTCAACAGAAAATCCCGTTACGCTGCGACTAGGAACTGCTAAGGGTTTGCTCAATTTGTCAAGAAAAGAAAATGTTTCACAAACCCTAAGCAGTTCTACGTCCGGGTTAAACCCGTTGCCATTTAAAAACGCAAAATGTGGGTTGAAGTGTTTGCACATTATGGCTTGATAGCTCCAGATTCCCAACGGAAGAAATCCGTTGCGCTGGAAATTGCAAATCTGTACAAGTAGATTTATGGTGTCCGGTAAACATGTAAGAGCACGGAAATATAAGCTGCATGACAGCCCATCACAATAAACGTTGCTATGATTGATCCGTTTAAGGATTAGTAAAGCACTCAACATCGGCCTATGCTCACCCTTTACCGGATACCCAGAATGGGGAAAGGCAACCACCTTTTTTTATTCCAAGGCAAATGCAGATACTATCAAAATTATTCAGCGATCCACTCTCTGTAATTCATCCTTTTATCCTGCCGCCATTAGCCGGACAGCTGATCCCGTTGTTTACTTTATTTCCCGCAAACCAAGCCGGCTGCTCACCTTTGCCGGTCTGGCTTGTTTGAGCCTGCTGCTGTATTTATGTTTGTGATCGGATTGCTCAGCTTCAATATCAAAATCGTTGCATCAACCTTGCCCTTAGGTGGTAACGGGAATACTGGTAATTATTTATCATGTTAAAATTAAAATCCATGAATTGGTTGACTAAATTCCTGCTTTGTCATTTTCCTGATACCGTTTTTCCATCGTCTGCAGGCTGATGACAGCCGGTGGATTACAGAAAAGAAAAATTATTCTTTCCATTACACGGCGGCGGAGGCGGCCAATAAAATGACTATCTCCAACTGATTGATCAGGGATTGGAATCAGTCAAATTGTTTTTCAAATTGCCGTATAAAAAAGAATTTGATGTGTACTCTATCCTGACAGGTCATCATTAGACAGCACCTTTAAGCAGTCAGACTGGAAAATGCCTGATTTCCGGTCTGAATGCTGGATGGTAGCCAGCGGCATTGCACAAAAACTCGACATACCCGCTCCGGCAACTCCAGGACACAGCATCGTGCAATATTCTTACCGGGATAAGATTAAACACAGCAGCTTATCACCCATGAGTTGGTGCAGCGTTTTTCATGGCCAGTATAATATCAGTCCCGATTTCGGCAATACAGAAGGCATTGATTGGTTTGTAGAAGGCCTGGCGACTTTGCCTGGGGCAATGGGATGCAGCAAGGCTTGAAGTGAAAGGCGCCTCGACAACGGCGCAGCTCCTGCAACACCGGATGCGTTCTGGAGCGGAAAACTGAAATATGGTCTATCAGGATCGATGGTGCAGTTTATTGATCAGCAATATGGAAGAGCGCAGCTTGCTTCTTTATTGCAGGCACAATAAAACGTAAATTGTACGCTGCAAGCACTACACATAACAGAAATTGAATTGATTCTTCGCTGGTCAGCTTACATGAAGAACTGCTGAGGCTGCTATACGCGCTTCATGATGCACGGTTAACTCAGGCACTCACGGCGGCATATATCCGGCAAAACTTTTTCATAATCATCAATCATGGCTTACGTAGTGAATAGTGGCGCCATCAGGAGATTCGCGGAAGTTTAGGATGAACCGAGCCCCCCAAATAAGGTTTTCCTTTGTAGGCGATACGGGAATGCACGTGATTGGAAAAGGTTTCATCAAAAGCTTTGAAGTAAACCAGTATCTCAATGTCCTCCTTTTCCAGCCTTCGATCGTTCTGCCATATAAAGGGCTTTCTTCCGTAATAGGATGAACGACCGTCCAGGTCAGCGGCATCATATTGATGCGGTGACGTTCCAGCTTCAGCGGATAGAACATCCGCCGCTCTTCGCCGTTCACCACATCAATCCGGTTAAGTGTTACCTGCACATCGGCATCCACCAATTGCGAAGTGCGTTTGTTGGCAATACGAAACATGAAAGCGGTTCCCTGCTGATAAGCGGATATCAAAGCATGCCGGCTGTGTATGATACGCCATTCGGCCGTGAAAATTTACCATAGAGCAAGCCGGTGGCAAGGGCAAAAATCAACAGCCCGACCATACGCTTCCAGCGATGCCACCCAACTGGCAGCTGTGCTTACTGGCGCTATTCGTCCATAGCCCACGGTTGTGAGCGATTGCGCGCTGAAGAAAAAGCAATGCTCAAAGGCTTCCCAATCGGTAGTGCCTGCATAGGCTGTCAGTTCATTCATACACCAATTAAAAAGTAGATTGAGGCGAAGAAACTGTTGACTGTCAGAAAGGTGATCAGCATTAGTGAGATTGAACTTCCACCAGCATAAGATCAGTCCATGATAAATTTCATAGGGTTTGAACAGCGGTAGCCCTTCCACAATCACGTTAAATGAACCATTGCGCTTGAACGAGTGCCTGTTGCGCGATTGCACTTTGGCACTTAATCCCGTACTGTCATGCCGGATTGATTGCGGGTTTTCAGGATTGTTCATTATGATGATGAAGAGTTTGCTGTGAAGTTACAAATGTGAACAAGGAACCTGACTTATGCAAGAAAGGCCATAAACACCGCAGCGTTTACTTTAACAAAAACCGTATCATCTTGTAAAAAACGGTTGTGTTGCATAATTGAGCATCAGTATGCGTTTGTTGTTATAGGTAAAAACTATACAGAAGCACCCTGACTAATTCTTTTTTCATCATAAAGCTGTTGCCGCTTTGAATTGTAAAACGCTGCTTCAAAATGCATCGCACCTTTCAACCAACTTGAAAAAAAAATAGAACCATCGCCCATCTCTTTGCCTGAACAAATCATAATCCGGCTACTGAAAGCCTTACAGTCAAATCCGAGGATAAAAGCGTTTATATTTGTTATGCCGGTTCCCTGAATCATTTCCCCAGTCATACTACAACACGAATTCTTTACAAGATTGAACAATTCAACACTTCTGCCGTGTCGGGCAATGGCAGCCCGATTATTTCAACAGCGATTCTTAGGTTACTTTTTTTGCCTGTCATCCTGTATTCCATGTTACTGACGACGTTATGCTTTGCGCAGCAGTCGGATCAGGTGCTGCTGGCAGCTTACAATCTGCTCTGATTACCTGGATGGAGCCAACAGCCAGGCTCGATACGGGCGTTACGTAACCCGGCTTCAGAACCATCATTGACGCTGTGAATCCCGACATCCTCGTGGTGACGGAATTGAATTCACTCTCTGGCATGAATGGATTTTGGGGAAGGTGATGAACGCTTCCTCCTCCTATGGTGCCGCAACCTTTATTGACGGACCGGATTCCGACAACGGCCTGTTTTACAGAACATCCAAATTCACTTTCATCAGTCACCGACCCATCAAAACGGAACTACGGAACATCAGCGAATTCAAACTGTGCATATTAGTTCAGGTGACACGATCAGGGTGTATGCGGTGCACCTGAAAGCCAGTTCGGGTACTGCCAATGAACTACAAAGGGCAAGGGAAATTGACAGCCTCCGAAAAGTGACAAATGACCTGCCTGCGGGAACTGATTTTATTGTTTGCGGCGATTTCAATTTCTATAATGCTTCCGAAAGCGGCTATCAAAACTTTTTGCAGGTGACCGGCGGCAATGAAGGGTATTGTTTGGACCCCATCACCATGACAGGATCGTGGAACAACAGCACTTATGCCATACATCATACGCAATCAACCCGTGTAAGGTCATTTGGCGGCGGATCAACAGGCGGTATGGACGACCGTTTCGACCTGCTTTATACCCGAAGGCCATCAGCCAAAGCGGCGGAGTGGTGTATGTTCCCAACTCACAAATCGCATTCGGCAATGATGGCAATCACTATAATGATTCCATCAACAGGATGCCCAATACTGCTGTTGCGCAGAATATTGCCGATGCATTGCACAATTCATCCGACCATATTCCGGTGCTGGCCCAATTCTCATTTCAGTATGGAGCTCATGGCTCCTCCCGATGCAGGTGTCGTATCATTGATTGCGCCTGGCACGGCTATCTGCCCGAAAACAAATCAATCGCGCTGCAGGTGCAGGTAAAAATTTCTCCTCAGACAGCCTGCTTTTCGCTTCACATAATCTGCAAGTGTTGTTACAGGTTACGCATCCTACATCAGGTATTTATTCATTTTCAAAAATAGTCAGCAGCGGCTCGATGGCCGGTAACACTGCCATGAACATAGTTTTCGACAGCACCTTCGATATGAGCGCCGCTGGCAGTTATTCATTCGATGCTTACACTGTTTTGAGTGGCGATGGGAATACTGCCAACAATGCAATGGCTACGACTCACGTGACAGTGCTTGCCTCACCCGTGGTATCCATATCACCTGAAGGACCTCTGTCAGTTTGCAACGGCAACACCGTTACACTGACCGCAAACAGCAGCAGCAGTTATTTATGGTCAACAGGAGCCACAACGCAATCAATCGTTGTCACCACATCCGGTAATTATACGGTTACCATCACAGGAGCCAACGGCTGTACGGCCTCTTCGGCGCCGGTGACGGTAACCACTGTGAGCCAGTCCGGCGGAACAGTGTTCACAGAAACGATGGGAAGCCGGACAGGCACCACGGCCATCAGCTTACACGAATCAAACAACGGTTTCGATAATGATCTGCTTATGATGTCGGGCAGCGCTGATGGGTGGAAATACACAAAGCCTGCTCGGATTATATGCCGCAGCTTCCGGTGGCGCTAATATTTTTATTACCAATTCGGCAGGAAAGGAATTTATGATTTCCGGAATCAACACATCCGGCCTCTTCAATCTTCAGTTGTCTTTTGGCATTTATAAAAGCACCACCGCAGCAACCGGCAGTGACCTGCTGGCAGGTCAGCAGCGATGGCACCAACTACTCGAATCTTTCCGTTGCCGCCTTGCCTGCAGGTTCCGGAACCGCCAACTGGTATTATCGCACCGCCTCCGGTACCGTTCCAGCCGTTTCTAATCTCAGATCCGGTTTGTGCAAACAGGAAAACAGGAACAGTGACCCAATACCGCATTGATGATGTTTTGCTGATGCATGCAGGCAATACGCCCATCATAACCGCCAGCGGGCCGGTCACCTTTTGTGAAGGTGAAAATGTAATGCTCAGGAGGTGGAGGTTTTATTAACCAATTCCCGGTTATGACTATCAATAATGGAAAAAAAACAGTGTTGTGATTGCCGATGGAGCCACCACCCTGCTGTTATTGGTATGGATTGAAGCGGTATCTGCCGGATCCTATACGTGCGATGCGATGAATGCCAATGCGGCACTTTGACTTCGAATTCGATCGTAGTTTCGGTGAATAACTGCTCCGCGATTTTACAACTGAAGTTTTTTATACGAAGGCTGCGGACTATTCGCCCATCAGGCAGTTTGATGCAGCAGGTTTTATTTAACCAGAGCATTGATACTGATCCGTTGTCTGACGTGGTTGATTCTGTAACAGTAGAATTACATGACGCGCCGACTCCTGAACAAGTGACCGCTTCCGTAATCAGCGTTTTGCATACTGACGGAAGTTTAACCTGCACCTTCCCGCCTGTTATATGGATTACTGCTCTATTTTCAAATTTATTTTCAGAATTGGAAACCTGGAGTTCGAGCCCTTGCGGATAAGCGCTTACAATGTATATGACTTCACCACCGATGTCACACAAGCCTTTCCGGATGCAAAAATCCCAATCCGCAAAATATTTTTATTCCGGACGCGGGAGAGGGATTTTACAGCGGCGATGTGAACCAACGGAAAGATTGCCGGTGGATTCCAATGCGTTAGAAACCAATGTTTGGAATGCTGCCTTCGGCTATTTTTCAACGGATCTAACCGGTGAAGGCGCCTCGATGGCAATGATTTTAATTTGCTGGAAGTGAATGCCAGCTATGGATTATTCGCGGCCCATCCGTAAGGATAATCAGCAGCGTTCGAAATCCCTGAAGGAGATACCAGGAAAAGCGTTTCCATGCGGATTCGAATAAGAGCTTTTTGAACCCACATTTTGCAGTTCAAAACGAACTGAGGGTTTTTTAGAACTGCTTAGGGTTTGTAGCATTGTCTTTGCTTGACAAATTGAGCAAACCCTTAGCAGTTCTAAGGTACTGTCTTCATTTTCAAATTTATTTTCAGAATTCTTTAAGTTTGCACTTACGGGAAAGACTGCCCGGACGATACTTTATGTACCGATGTCCATCTTGGAGTAGTGCTGCTTAATTGCGGCACTATTTTTTTTTATCCCTTCACTTGATTTTTTCATGCGCTAACGGAAAGAGGTTTCTGGATTCCACATTGCCCGATGTGTTATTAAAATCAGATTGGAATGCTTTTTCCTTTTTCCATAGGGTGTAGATTACAACGAGTAATCGACAGCCACGTACGCTTTCATTTTGATTTTTTGTTGTTTCAAATACACGTTGATAAAACAGGGTAAACTCTGCTCATAGCGCACCACATTGAATGTTGGCATGAGTATAGGGGATACGCCGAATCCGACTGTTTCTTTAGAGATTCGTGTTTTGCCCTTGTGGTTTCCTGATGAATTCTCATTACGTCATATCCTGCATATTAACTGGTTTATATTTTTGAATAAGCTTAAACCCATTAGCCTCCTGCAATCACAGTGCTAACTGTTAGCACATCAACTCCTTTTATCTTACATGATGTTTCTTGACCTTCACCTTTGCCTGATCACTGTCAATGTGCTTGATAATGGCATGCTCTAGTTGCTTTTCAAACAGGGTAATGGTCTTCTTCAATTGTGTGGCAGCCAATTGTGCTCCAGCGGGTGCAGTTGATTAACTTTGGCTTCCTGCAAGCTTTGATGATGACGGGATAGCGGTAATAAACTTTGATAGCGGTTGCCAGGTGTCGAGTTTTTGTTGAGAACCCATCAAGGCAAGCCCTCGCGCATCTATCGTATCGTTCTTGGATTTTAATCCCATTGCTTGCATGTACTTACGCGCCTTATTTGGGCAATATTACGCTAACCGAATACCTCTGATCTACCAGATAAATGGCCAGTCTCTCATAATACACACCTGTGGCTTCCATCAGAACCTGCAATGGAATGGCTTCCTTACAATGATTCTTACACCACGCATGTAACTCTTTAAAGCCTGTTAAGTTATTGGCAAAGCTGCGTTGTGCTTTAATCTTTACATCCTGATTTTGATCAATGGACAGGAAATATACATCCATTTTGTCCTTTGCTGTGTCAATACCTATGAATACTTCAGTAAATTGCACATGGTTTTTAGTTTTTAGTAGTGAACAATGAAATCAAAAAACTGAAAATGACCTTCGCAGTTTTAACTCATGATTTATTCAAGATTGCTGAATGTCAAGCATCTTTAGGTACTGTTCAAACTGGGAAGAAGAAACCAAAGCTGGCGATTCCTTAGAATCAGCATCGTGTAAAACGTGCGTCTCACAAATCGCATTCGGCAATGATGGCAATCACTATAATGATTCCATCAACAGGATGCCCAATACTGCTGTTGCGCAGAATATTGCCGATGCATTGCACAATTCATCCGACCATATTCCGGTGCTGGCCCAATTCTCATTTCAGTATGGAGCCATGGCTCCTCCCGATGCAGGTGTCGTATCATTGATTGCGCCTGGCACGGCTATCTGCCCGAAAACAAATCAATCGCTGCAGGTGCAGGTAAAAAATTTCTCCTCAGACAGCCTGCCTTTCGCTTCACATAATCTGCAAGTGTTGTTACAGGTTACGCATCCTACATCAGGTATTTATTCATTTTCAAAAATAGTCAGCAGCGGCTCGATGGCCGGTAACACTGCCATGAACATAGTTTTCGACAGCACCTTCGATATGAGCGCTGCTGGCAGTTATTCATTCGATGCTTACACTGTTTTGAGTGGCGATGGGAATACTGCCAACAATGCAATGGCTACGACTCACGTGACAGTGCTTGCCTCACCCGTGGTATCCATATCACCTGAAGGACCTCTGTCAGTTTGCAACGGCAACACTGTTACACTGACCGCAAACAGCAGCAGCAGTTATTTATGGTCAACAGGAGCCACAACGCAATCAATCGTTGTCACCACATCCGGTAATTATACGGTTACCATCACAGGAGCCAACGGCTGTACGGCCTCTTCGGCGCCGGTGACGGTAACCACTGTGAGCCAGTCCGGCGGAACAGTGTTCACAGAAACGATGGGAAGTGTGACAGGCACCACGGCCATCAGCTTACACGAATCAAACAACGGTTTCGATAATGATCTGCTTATGATGTCGGGCAGCGCTGATGTGCGGAATACACAAAGCTCGCTCGGATTATATGCCGCAGCTTCCGGTGGCGCCAATATTTTTATTACCAATTCGGCAGGAAAGGAATTTATGATTTCCGGAATCAACACATCCGGCCTCTTCAATCTTCAGTTGTCTTTTGGCATTTATAAGAGCACGACAGCAGCAACCGGCAGTGACCTGCTTGTGCAGGTGAGCAGCGATGGCACCAGTTACTCGAATCTTACCTTTACATCTTTGCCTGCAGGTTCCGGAACCGCCAACTGGTATTATCGCACCGTCTCCGGCACTGTTCCAGCCGTTTCCAATCTGAGGATCCGGTTTGTGCAAACAGGAACGGCGACCCAATACCGCATTGATGATGTTTTGCTGATGCATGCAGGCAATGCGCCCATCATAACCGCCAGCGGGCCGGTCACCTTTTGTGAGGGTGAAAATGTAATGCTGAGTGTGGATGCAATT
Source organism: Chitinophagales bacterium (assembly GCA_044227805.1). Lineage (GTDB taxonomy): Bacteria > Bacteroidota > Bacteroidia > Chitinophagales > UBA10324 > JACCZZ01. The sequence goes on from JBGAWA010000065.1 coordinate 28,269, forward strand.
CCCGGCTATAGCTATCAATGGAAAAAAAATAGTGTTGTGATTACCGGAGCCACTACCCTGCAATATGAAGCGGTATCTGCCGGATCCTATTCCTGCGATGCGATGAATGCCTGCGGCACTTTGACTTCGAATGCGATCGTAGTTTCGGTGAATAACTGCTCCGCGATTTTACAACTGAAGTTTTTTATACAAGGCTACTATTCGTCAGGCAGTTTGATGCAGCAGGTTTTATTTAACCAGGGCATTGATACTGATCCGTTGTCTGACGTGGTTGATTCTGTAACAGTAGAATTACATGACGCGCTCACTCCTGAACAAGTGACCGCTTCCGTAATCAGCGTTTTGCATACCGACGGAAGCTTAACCTGCACCTTCCCGCCTGCTGTTATTGGTACTGATTGTTACATTGCTCTACATCACCGCAATGCATTGGAAACCTGGAGTTCGGAGCCCTTGCTCATGAGTACTTACAATGTATATGACTTCACCACCACTGTCACACAAGCCTTTCCGGATGCAGTGAATCCCAATCCGCAAATGATTTTTATTCCGGACGCGGGAGTATGGGCATTGTACAGCGGCGATGTGAACCAGGATGGACAGATTGCCGGTGATGATTTCAATGCAGTAGAAACCAATGTTACCAACCAGGCCTTCGGCTATTTTTCAACGGATCTAACCGGTGAAGGCGCCTCGGATGGCAATGATTTTAATTTGCTGGAAGTGAATGCCAGCTATGGATTATTCGCGGCCCATCCGTAAGGATATACTATCAACAGCGTTCGAAATCCCTGAAGAAGATACCAGGAGAAGCAGTTTCCATGCGGATTCGAATAAGAGCACTTTTTGAACCCACCTTTTGCAGTTCTAAGCGGCAACGGGTTTAACCCCGACGTAGTTCAGCTTGCCAACTTTAGTTTCAGTTTTAATCAATTAACAAAGATATGAGTCGCAGCGAAGCGGGATTTTTCCACTGAAAAATCCGGGTTAAGGAACGGATAAATCAACGTTTTCAGCCAGTCTTATACTTTCCCTTGCTCTTCCTGATATTGCAGGCAACGACTTTATATTCCGGGCACATGGCTTCGCTGTCACTGATGCCGGAGGTGATATTGTTGAGCATGATCTCGGGAAAATGAAAAGTGGAACTCAGAATGCCCGGTTTCACTTCATCGGTAATCCTTGCTTTAATATCCACCTTGCCACGCGCTGATTCCACACACACCATATCACCATCGGCGATAAAATGTTTCGCCGCATCCTCCTGGTTGATGAGCAGCACATCTTCCGTCAATATGGATGCGTTACGTGTGCGGCGTGTCATTGCGCCACAATTGTAATGTTCCAGTTCACGGTTGGTGGTGATGATATAAGGATACGATTTGCCATGCTGCGTGATCTCCTCAGATTCCCGGAAATCGTTATAGATGAATTTTCCCTTTCCTCTTTTAAAAGTATCGGTATGTAATATCTCCGTGTCCATTCCTCCTGGGGCAACTGGCCATTGCTTACCATTGTCACCCAATTCTTCCCACCGCACACCGGCGAAGAACGGAACTACCTGCGCAATTTCTTCCGTACTGGTGATGGTTTCTGATTTCATCCTTTATGCTTTTTGAAAGTAAGGAGACAATTCTTCTTCAAAATATTGTAGCGCATTGCGCATGGCCAGCGGCAACCCGCCGCCGAGGGCACACAACGAACCGATTTCCATAGTAGTAATCAGGTCGTTGAAGAGCGACCTGTCAATTTTATAATCTTCCGACTGCGCTTTCTGCAGCATTTCATAACCACGAACGGAGCCGAGCCGGCAGGGGAAACATTTACCACAGCTTTCATGTGCCGTAAACTGAAAGAGTGCTCCATATAGTGTATTAATGGAAAGGATGCTGGAATACACACCACAGAAGCATGGCCGAGCAGGAATCCGTTTTTTGCAAAGGATTCGAAGTCAATCGTGAGCTCATCCATTTTCCCCACCGGCACCAGGCCACCCAAAGGACCTCCGATATGCAAGGCTTTCACTGCTGTCCTGAATCCCTTACCCATTTTGTCAACCACATAACGCAAAGGCGTCCCCATCTCCACTTCATAGATACCCGGTTGATGGAAGAACCCATCCAGTGAAATCAATTTTGTACCTGTTGATTTACCATGACCGATTGCCGCGAATGCATTGCCGCCATTATTCATGATATAAGGAATACAAGCCAGTGTTTCCACATTATTAACAACGGTAGGCTTGTTAAATAATCCTTGCTGGACCGGGTACGGTGGACGTACGCGCACTTCCGGCCGCTGACCTTCTATGCTTGACAACAGAGCGGTTTCTTCGCCGCAGATGTAAGCTCCCTGCGATGCAATAATTTTGAATTCGAAACTAAAACCGGAATCAAGGATATTTTTTCCGCACAATCCCAGGGAGAGCAGATCATCAACCGATTTTTGCGTGATGCGTATCGCTTCGGGATATTCGCCGCGAATATAGATGACACCGATTGAAGCGCCTGTGATGTAACCGGCGGTGATCATTCCCAGCAACAATGCATGTGGCTGCTGTTCCAGCAGATATCGGTCGCTATATGCTCCGGGATCACCTTCATCCGCATTGCAAACGATAAATTTTTGATTGCTTTCCTCTTTCCGGCATGCATCCAATTTGAAGGCGATGGGAAATCCGGCTCCCCCTCTTCCGCGTAAGCCTGAAATTTTTAATTCCTCCAGTAAGGTATCAGGCGAGCTGTTCAGTATTTTCTTCAACGCAGCATAGTAAATACCGATGCCGGGAAAATCACCGGTCAGCACCTGCCTGCCATGACAAGCCACGTGATAGTGATCATTCACTGAAAGCGAATTTGCGGTGGCCGCCGTTTTTAGGAAATCCGTGTCCACAGCATTACCTGAATAACTGATACCGTTAAAATGAAAAGCGCTGTTTTCATGACAACGCCCGAGGCAACACATCTCACCGATCTCTGAATCTTTGAAATGCTGCCTGAGTTTATTCTTCAACGCATCCTGTGTACCGGCTGTGAGGCAGGCACTTCCATTACACACAAAAATCCTTTTACCCTTGTTTTCCGGTCTCAGAAAATCATAGAAGCTGACGGTGCCATACACATTCGCCGTGCCCATGACAAATTCATCGGCCAGCGCCGCCATTTTTTCACGCGATGGTGTGCCTTCACCTTTTGCCGCCCGTCCAATTTCTTCGAACAGGTTAGTATTCCAACCTTTTCTTCCCGATAGTTCGCTAAGGTTTTTAGACA
>JBGAWA010000066.1:0-23952 GCA_044227805.1 Chitinophagales bacterium
TTGCTTCCAGTGTTGTGCTTAATGCTGAAAGCTAATCAAAAGGGGTGGCCATGTGCCACCCCTTAGTTTTATTTTTGTCGGACAATAGTGATTTTAATTATTTGTTTTCAGTAAGACTTGCCCACAGATACTCGCGATTGAGTCGTGCAATATTCATTGCTGAGATTTCCTTTGGACACTCGGCCTCACAAGCCAATGTATTGGTACAACTCCCGAATCCTTCAATGTCCATTTGTTTCACCATATTCAGTACACGCTGACCACGTTCCGGCTCACCTTGTGGCAATAGGGCAAGATGCGACACCTTGGCACCTACAAATAACATGGCTGACGAATTTTTGCACGCCGCTACGCAGGCCCCGCATCCTATACAGGCAGCAGCTTCAAAAGCCAGGTCTGACTTTTCCTTTTCTACTAGAATAGCATTTGCGTCGGGTGACTGGCCGGTATTGACGGAAACAAATCCGCCGGCAGCAATAATCCTGTCGAAGGCAGACCGGTCGGTGATAAGATCGCGCAGCACCGGAAATCCTTTCGCGCGCCAGGGTTCCACGGTGATGGTGTCACCCTCTTTAAAATGCCGCATGTGCAGCTGGCATGTGGTGGTAGCCTTCATCGGTCCATGCGGACGGCCATTGATGACCATGCTGCAGGTTCCGCAAATGCCTTCCCGGCAATCGTGATCAAACGCCACCGGCTCTTTGCCTTCATTGATCAACTGATCATTCAAAACATCAAACATCTCCAGGAAAGAAGCATGCTCATCTACATTGGCGAGCTGATAGGTTTCGAAACTTCCTTTGTCATCCCGGTTTTTCTGGCGCCAGACTTTGAGGGTTAATTTCATGGTAGTGAAATTGTTAAATTGTATAACAGGTTAATTGTTCTGCCGGTATTCATTTTCTAGCTGACATTTACCATTGAAAAATCAGCATTGAATGAGCTGCCATCCGGTTAGCGTCTGGGTTGTTAAGCTTCAAATGCGTTTCTGCTTTTTCTTCCACTTTTACGGTTTGAATATTTTCCTTGCGCAGACAAACTATTCAACCCGTATATTCATCAAACAACTATTAAAAACACCAACGCGTCTCATCCGCCTCACGGCCTGCTCTCCATTAACCGGCTTGGCTATTTGTAACTTCTTTGTGTCGGGTGAACCACCTCATATTTCAACTCTTCTTTATGCAGTGCGGCAGGGCTGTCATCACCCTTAAATTCATACGCACTCACATACATGAAAGCATCATCACGTCGCATGGCTTCCCCTTCAGGTGTCTGATATTCCGTTCTGAAATGGCCGCCACAGCTTTCTTCACGATTCAGTGCATCCTGCACCATCAGTTGTCCGAGTTCAATAAAATCCGCTACACGGCAGGCTTTCTCCAGTTCCTGGTTCAATTCGTTTTCCGTTCCGGGAACGCGAACATCACTCCAGAACGCTGACTTTATTTTTGCAATTTCCGCAGCTGCTCTCGTCAGGCTTTCGCGGCTGCGCGCCATGCCGCAATCATCCCACATCACTTTTCCCAATTGTTTATGGAAATGGTCCACTGACTTGGAACCCTTATTGTTCACAAAAGCGGCCAGACGCTTCTTGACCGATGCTTCCGCTTCCATAAACTCACTGCTGCCGGTATCAATTTTTCCAGACATGATTTCACCGGACAGGTATTCGCCGATTGTATAAGGCAACACAAAGTAACCGTCAGCAAGGCCCTGCATAAGGGCAGAAGCTCCCAGCCTGTTTGCACCATGATCAGAGAAATTACATTCGCCTGTGGCATATAAACCGGGCACTGTAGTCATCAGGTTATAATCTACCCACAAGCCGCCCATCGTATAGTGCACAGCAGGATAGATCATCATCGGCGTGGAATAAGGATCTTCACCGGTGATCTTTTCATACATCTCGAAGAGGTTTCCATAACGTGCACTCACCACATCTTTACCCAATCGCTTGATGGCATCTGCAAAATCAAGAAAAACAGCGAGGCCCGTTGCACCGACACCTCTGCCTTCATCACAAACTTCTTTTGCTGCGCGTGAGGCAATGTCACGCGGCACGAGGTTTCCAAATGAAGGATATTTTCTCTCCAGGTAGTAGTCACGTTCCGCTTCCGGAATATCAGCGGCTGCGCGCTTATCGCCTTTTGCTTTGGGAACCCATACCCTTCCATCATTGCGCAGCGACTCACTCATCAGGGTCAGTTTTGACTGGTAGTCACCATGCTGCGGTAAGCAGGTAGGATGTATTTGTGTGAAGCAGGGGTTGCCGAAGAAAGCGCCCTTTTTGTAGGCGCGCCAGATAGCGGTAGTATTACAGCCCATGGCATTGGTGGAGAGGAAGAAAACATTTCCATAACCTCCGGTGGCCAGCACCACGGCATGTGCACCATGCCGTTGAATTTCTCCCGTTACAAGGTCACGGACGATGATACCCACTGCCTTTCCATTCTTGATCACCACTTCCAGCATTTCATGCCGTGTATATAACGTCGCATTCTTTAAACCCACCTGTCTTTCCAGCGCCTGATAAGCGCCGATCAGTAACTGTTGTCCCGTTTGTCCACGGGCATAAAACGTACGGGAGACCTGTACTCCGCCAAAAGACCGGTTGTCAAGAAGGCCGCCATATTCACGTGCAAAAGGCACTCCCTGTGCCACACATTGATCAATAATACTCACGCTTGCTTCAGCCAGCCTGTACACATTGGCTTCCCGCGCACGATAGTCACCACCTTTGATAGTATCGTAAAACAAACGATAAATACTGTCGCCATCGTTACGATAGTTTTTTGCAGCGTTAATTCCACCCTGCGCTGCTATGGAATGCGCTCTTCGGGCGCTATCCTGGAAACAGAAAGCCTTTACGTTGTACCCCAGCTCAGCCAGTGATGCGGCAGCCGAAGCACCGGCCAGCCCGGTTCCAACCACTATCACATCTAACTTTCTCTTGTTCGCAGGGCTCACCAGCTTTACGGTTGAGCGATAATTTGTCCATTTATTTTCCAGCGGACCGGCAGGAATTTTTGCATCTAATGCCATTGCGGACGAATCATTTTAAGAGTTGAACCAAATACCAGTAAACAGGTAAAAACATAAATCCACCGGTAATAACGATGGTGTAAATTTTCCCGAGACCTTCTATGGCCGGTGTGTATTTTGAATGCATGAGGCCTAATGAGCGAAACGCGCTTTGGAAACCATGCCACAAATGATAACCTAATCCGAACATCGCCACGAAGTAGAGCAATGCGTATGGAAACTGGCCGAAGGCACCTACGGTTTCTTTAAAGAGATTAACATTCCCATTTGCATCAATGCCGAAATCTTCATCGCCGAATTTCAGTTCATAAAAAAAATCTTTCAGGTGAATCACCAGGAAAATCAGAATGACGACTCCCAGCACTCCCATGTTACGTGAATACCACTTGCTGTTGGCAGCGCCTGCAGAAACCGCATACTTAACGGGCCGTGACTGCCTGTTCTGATAGGATATAATAGCAGCCTGAATGATATGTATGATGAATCCGGCAAACAGGACATACTCCATCACCTTTATCAGGAGGTTAGTCTCCATAAAATGGGTGAACGCATTAAATGTAAGCCCGTTGTCGGGGATCAGCGTAAGCAGGTTACCACTTAAATGTACGATGAGAAAGGAGCAAAGAAAAAGACCTGTAATCGACATTACAAATTTTCTTCCAAGGGTAGATGTAAACATGGCAGTAACCCAGCTCATGAATGATATTGGTTTTTAAGTGAAGAGGTATGAGAAAGTTTGCGTTGCGTATAGTAGCTGTAAATACTCACACCGCAAAATTAATTCACGAACGCTAATGTAGTGAATGGAAATGAAAGAAATCCTGCCTCCGGCCTGAATGCGCCAATTGATTTGATGTTACAGAATCATGAATCCACGCGCAGTAAACTCAATGAACAGCTCCAAATGATTATCATTATTCCCAATAATTATTTGCAAATTTGTAAATGATCCGGTTGTCAGACTATTAATTACTGAAAACAAAAAATTAAACACATGCAACGTATTTACTTCGCTCTCATGATCTGCTGGGGCTTCTTCTTCCAACAGGCGGCATTCGCCCAGGATGAAAAGAAGAGTGAATTCTCCATACAGGCTGGATTGAACTGGAATAATCCAATTGTTGAGGAAGATGAATTTATTACCGACAGTAAAGCCGGTTACCAGATTGGCCTGTCCTATATGCGCGGCAAACATTTTTGGTGGCAAACAGGTTTGCATTATTATCATCTTGCTTCCACTTTTGTACCTGTAAACAGTTCTGTGATTGGCGATGTATCTTATTCAGAAATAAAGGTTCCGCTATTGGCTGGGTTAAGCCTGCTGCCCACTACCAATGATGTATTCAATATCCGCGTCTTTGCGGGAGCTTTGCCAGGCGTTGTTGTTGGAAAAAAGACAGATGATAAACTCAATATTGAAGAGGATGACATGTCCGGTTTTCATTTTGATCCAACCATCGGACTCGATGTGGATGTGCTGATCGTAAGTGCCAGGGTTGGATATTCCTACGGTATCAGTGGGATCTTGAAGGACTATAAGTCAAACCCATCTTATTTGTATTTGTATCTCGGGATCGGATTCTGAAAAGGTACTGTAAAAGTCAGCTTATCTTCGTTTCAATCTCTCTGAGTTGACATTAATTGATGTCCGGACCATTCAGTTTAAAACTGAATTATCTTTCACAAACAGCCAGGAAATCAGCACCTTTTCAACCCTGATTTCTCCTTTGAAAAATCGCCCTCATTCGGGTTTGCAGGTTATCATGAGGGCTTAATGTTTCTTTATCTAATTTCACTGTATGAAGCGCCAGAATGATCAGCCGATAAAAGAAGTGATTGCCGAATTGCTGCATTCCTATCGTCTCAAAGAAAAGATTAATGAAGTAAGACTGCTGCAACACTGGGAAGAGTTGTTCGGCAAGACAATTTCAAAATACACGGAAAAAATATTTGTGAGCAATAAAACCCTTTATCTTACCATCAGCTCGGCACCGCTGCGGCAGGAATTGATGTACAGCCGCAAAACAATGGTGGAACGGATCAATGAAGCGATCGAAAAAGATTTTATCAGGGAAGTGGTGGTGAGATAAGCGTGATAAAATTCCAAAAAAAATGATGTCGCCAGGAAATGCAACGACTGTCCTTATGCTGGTACTCACGGTGATACTTTCCGGTACCTGTAGTCAATCGCCGGAGAAATTTGTTTCTGCAGCCCAAGTTGAAACACTCCTCCGGCAACAGTCTTCCATCAATGAAAAGAAGCTGCAGCAACTCAGACAATTTGGTGTTGATGAGAAAAGTGGGATCAGCGTCGATTTTTTCTTTGCCACCGATGATTCACTGAAAGCATTGCGGCTTGCTGATGAACTTACTGCATTACAATATCATATGAATGCCATACATCCGTCTTCGAACAACCGGTTATTATATGTTGCATCAGGCAGCAGTTCAAGAATGGTGATGAATCTGCCATCCATCAATGCCTGGACGGATTCGATGTATCATATGGGATTCAGGAACGATTGCCTCTTTAGCGGATGGAACCCGGTTACTGAATAAAAGTTATCCGCCCGCGGCTTTGGAAGGGAAGAAACCTGTATGCTGCAACAGCCAGGATAATATCATCACCGCGAGGCAGCCGATCAGGTTGAGCCAGAGAAAAGCCACCACATTTTGTGCATACAGGCCAATCACCAGCAGCTCAGTAACAATGGCAGCGATGAATACAGCGGAACCGCTTACCTTCTTCAGAAAAAACGCGATGAGGAAAATGCCGAGAATATTTCCATAGAAAAGCGATCCCAGTACATTCACCGCCTCAATCAGGCTGCCGAGTTGATTGGCCAGCTGAGCCACGCAAATCGCAAAAATTCCCCAGCCCAGCGTCGCCCACATTGAAACTCTTACATATTGTAACTGCGAGGCTTTGTTGTTGATGTTTCGCCGGTAGATGTCAATCACCGTAGTAGTTGCCAGTGAATTCAATTCGGCTGCTGTGGAGTTCCAGGAAGCGCAGAACACCACGGCGATCAGCAGCCCGACTAATCCTTTTGGTAAATACGTCAGCACAAACGTTAAGAAGATGTAATTTGTATCGTTGGTGTCAGCAGCCGGATCAGCTTCTTTTATCAGGGCAATCGCTTCAGCGCGTATCGTTTTTCCTTCCGCTTCGAGCGATTGCAATGCTCCCCGGGCGGCTGCTGTTTGCGTGGCATTGTCATGTTTTAATCCATCCAACAGATCAAATGCATATTGTTTTTTCAATAAGCTAATGGAATCATACTGATGATTGACTGACCGGAAAGAATCCGACAGCTCAGTGTTCATCACTTTCTCAATTTGCTTTGTGTTGAAAAAAACCGGTGCCGGTTGAAACTGGTAGAAAGCAAATACCAAGGCGCCAATGAGCAGTATCAGAAACTGCATGGGAATTTTCAACAGTCCATTCATCAGCAGGCCCAGCCTGCTTTCCCCTGTGGATTTACCTGCCAGGTAACGGCCAACCTGCGACTGATCAGTTCCGAAGTAAGAGAGCGAAAGAAAAAATCCGCCGATGAGCCCGCTCCAGATGTTATAACGGTCGTTCCAGCTGAAGTTGGTGGTGATCACATTCGTTTTTCCCATCTTGCCTGCTACCTGCAATGCGTCCGTCAACCCAACACCATCAGGCAACAGTCTTACCACCATCACCGCGGCTAAAAACATTCCTGCAAAAATCACCAGCAACTGCTGTATTTGTGTAACCGATACAGCCCTTGTGCCACCGAGCATGGTATAGGTAATCACCAGTCCACCCATAAAGATATTAGTCCAGTAGATATTCCAACCCAGTAAAGACGACAGCACGATAGATGGCGCATAGATCGTGAGCCCTGCGGCCAGCCCGCGTTGGGTAAGAAACAGCAATGCCGTGAGCGTGCGGGTTTTCAGATCAAACCGTTGCTCCAAAAATTCATACGCGGTAAATATTTTCAGCTTGTGATAGATGGGAAGAAAGAAAGCCGACAGGAAGATCATCGCCAGCGGCAACCCGAAATAAAACTGCACGAAACGCATACCATCGGTGTAAGCCTGTCCAGGCGCCGATAAAAAAGTGATGGCACTGGCCTGAGTGGCCATGACGGAGAAACCTACCTGGTACCATTTCAAGGAACGGTTGCCTAAAAAATAACTCTGAAGATTCTCATGACGCCTGCTCCTGTAGATACCATAGAGCAGGATCAGTGACAGTGTTCCACACAAAACAATCCAGTCTGGTGTGCTCATGAGAAGTGAACGGTGAACAGGTAAAATGCAATGATAAGCAGCAGCAGCCATCCTGCCACGAAGAGATAAAACTGCTTCCAGTTACGGAAAAATGGCGGCAACCTGTTTCCTTTCCCCGTCATGATCTTGGCTGTTTGGTAAGACAATATATCTGCGTTGGAGAAATCACGCGGACGCTTTTCGACAACACGTTGTTTGACATCGACAAAAACAACTACTTCGAAATCAGGTTCACAAAAAGACGGTACGCCCCAGGCACACCGGCCGGCAATTCACGAAAGAAAGAAAGGCCCGTATAAACAAATCTTCCCTTTCCATAATCACAGGCAATCAATGCGCCATCCAAAGGTTGCTCATCCTTGTCATTCATCGAAAATATTTTCCGGTAGTTGCTGTCAACATCGGAAACAAAATAAAGACCGCGCTCCTGTATCCAGCCGTCAAAATCTTTGTCGGTGATTTTATTCGGCACATTCAAGAGCGCATCTTCCGGCTTCAGGAAACGGACTTTTGCGCCTTCATCCGTTACACGGTCACGTGAAATTTTGAAAGGATAAGGCCCGATATTATTCATCACCAGGTCGTTGCCGTTTGTGTTGTACTGAACCAGCAATACCCCACCTGCTTTTACATAGGCCAATAATTTCCCGTTCAGATATTTCAGGCGATCATTCGTATTGTATGCTCTCACACCGGTGATGACTGCATCATACACGGCAAGATTTTCGTTTGTTATGGCATCATCATCCAGCATGGTGACATTGTATCCAACCTGCCGCAGCATTTCAGGAATAACATCACCGGCACCCTTCACATAGCCTATATTCTTTCCCTGGACAATCAAAGGCACACTCACCAGTTTTGATTGAGCCGGCGGAAAAAGCTGCATGACAGGAATGTGGTCGTAGCTTATGGATCGAAGTCCCTTATCATATTTTTCGCCATTCATTTCCACGATCGCCTTCATCGTATCCACTTTTGCCGTGATCGCATGCGTGGATGGACTTACTGTAAAAATCACCGCCGCCTCATCGCCCTTCAGCTCCAGCGCGAAGGAATTCCCGGTAGGTGTCACCACCCAGCCCTGTGGCACTTTTAGTGACACGGTTCCGGAGGCATCATCCCTGTTACTTTTCAAGTTCACTTTCACCTGTCGTGCCTGATCGCTTTTAAAAAGATAGACAGGCTCATCAAGCGTAGCTGTGACTGCCGGCGCAATGGCAAGCGGCTGATATACTTCACCGCGAACAGGATCCACGTATTTGTAAACGAGTGGCCGTTTGTAACTGAATGATCTTCCTTCTATCTCAAAGTTAAAAGTGGCCACTATTGCCGGATCATTCTCCGGCCGGCCGGTCATCTCTTTATTGTTAATCGTAAACATGCCTAACCCATGCGGCTGTTGCAACCAATAAGGCTGGCTAACTGGTGTTGAAACATCGAGCAGTTGCTTTCGCTGCAGGGTAATCAAAATATTTTCAGGTAGTGTCTTATTCAACATTGTATCAAACTGCTGCACGTTCACAGACTTGAATTCAACCGGTATAGCCCCCCTGTTAATGACCTGCACTTTCCATTCGAGGGTATTACCGGATGCCAGCACCGCCTGCGTGGAATAAGCTTCAAACCACAATCCCGAGCACAGGCAAATCAACTGCTCTGTTTCTTTGAGCTTTTGCGCTTTCCAGTAACCATCAGGTAATTGCTGCAATGCATCCCTGATATTCAAAAGGGCTTTCACCGATCCGGCAGGATCAGCAGGATTATAATCGCTTATTGCTTTATCAATCAGAATCTCCAACCTCTCACTTCCTTCTATACGGTTCCATCCTGTGTTGATGTCATCGAATAATCCAGTGGCAGGTGCTGCGCCCAGCATCGTCTTGAAGTATTCCAGTTGAGCGCCTCTGTTTTTTCCCGCACCAAAGCCCTGGCTCTTATGCATTGAGCGGCTGTCAGCGGCAATTTCCGAATAGCCTTTCCCAAGCAGCGGATTAAACACGCCAATATCCACTTTCAACTGATCATCGGAGATTGTATTATTTCCGCCGAAATTGAAGGTATTCCACAGCAACCGTTTTGCCTGCCACACTTCTACTTTTTTGAGTTGTTCGGGAAAGCGCCCGGGATCAGCTGCTGCCGTAAACGCCTCCTGCGCGAGGATAGCTGAAGCGGTATGTTGACCGTGTCCGCCTTCACCAGTTACCGGGAACCGGCAGATAATTACATCCGGGCGAAAGGAACGAATTACATACACGATATCAGCCAGTATGGAATCCCGGTCCCAGAAAGTGAATGTCTCTTCCGGGTTTTTAGTAAACCCGAAATCGTTCGCGCGGGTAAAGAATTGCTCGCCGCCATCAATTCTTCTGGCAGCCAGTAGTTCCTGTGTCCTGATAAGACCCAGCAAATCGCCCAGTTCATTGCCGATCAGGTTTTGGCCACCATCGCCCCGGGTGAGTGAAAGATATCCAGTCCGGTATAATTTCTCTTTAGAGAGGTAAGAGATCAGCCGTGTGTTCTCATCATCCGGATGGGCGGCGAGGTACAACACGCTTCCCAACACTTTCAATTTATTGAGCTGAAGCTGTATCTCCGCCGCATTGGCAGCAGGAGCAGTTTGGGCCATCGTGTTTACACGGAAGAATAGCACGCATAACATACCGGCGGCTAACAACACTAATCGATTGTTCATGGGGAAAGATTCGGAGGTTCAAAAATAGAAATAATACAATCGGTAATCCTCCAGGTTATGAACTAACCACCCAACTTCCACAGCAGGCGGATATCGAGACTGCTGTATGAAACGTTCCTGTTCAACCAGCGTTCAGCATTGAAATGGAATGTTGCGTCAGGCGGCAGCGCTGTAAAAAGCGGCTTCGTGGCGAGCAAAGTATTGCATCTAAAGCTACACGTATCCCCCAAAAAAAACTGTCTCCCACCAGCGGCAGGAGACAGCTTCCTGAAAAAAGTAAAACGATTGAACTACTTACTTACGATCAGCTTAGAAACAACCGGTGATCCATTACCAGCTTGTAATGAAACAAGGTACGCACCCGAAGCAACATCACTCAAATCAACATTGCGGATGTAAGATCCTTCCCCATCATTCCCTGCATAAAGTGTCTTCACAAATTTACCACTCAAATCAATAAGGTCAATTCTTACATCAGATGCATGATGCAGTCCATAAAATATTTGTGAATTATCAACAGCAGGATTGGGATAAATTTTAGTGAGGTCGAGGTTATCAAAATTATCCGCAATACCAACAACGGTGTTGATACTTACCTTAAAGAAAAAAGCCCAGTTCTGAAAGGCAAAGGCGCCTAATGGATTTCCGCTGCCATCCACATAAATTATCTGTGCATTCTTTGTTACAGAAGGAATATTCGGAGGAAGACGCATGTAGGAAGTTTCAAAAGTACTCGGAGCGTCAGCGATGCCATCCTGATCACTGTCCACACAACCTGCCAGCAACCCAACTGTATCTAACTCGGATTTATTGTAATAATTCAGTACAAATGCGGACTTCTGTCCCGGTGACAAGGTGTATTCCATAGGATAACCCAGTATTACCGCAGCACCATCCTGCCAGGTTCCACCCGGTTCAACCGAGAGACCAAAATCAACAGAATCGCGAACAGATTTCAATATGCTGGATGAACTCTGAGAAGGAGCTCCGTTTCCCAGTGTTTTCACGAGATTCATGGTTAAGGTATCCAACTCACCTGAATTATTGGAATGAATGAGAATGTAATACACTGTATCAATGGTTACCACTACATCATTGGGAAAAGAATCGGTGAGACCAAATATGGTCCAATCCGTATAGGTATTGATCGGATCGTTATAATCTGTTTCGCCAACAAGGTTATTGATCACCACGGCTGCATAATTCAATGCCTCATCGTTAGCGTCATATTTAGAATTGAAAGTATATCCATAGTAAAGCGCATCATCAAAATTGGCTGCACTGTAGTCAACATACATTTCATAAACATCGCGTGTTCCGCTTTGCAAAGCCGGGCAACGGGCCGCTTTCATCTGCCTGATCTGTTCTCCGGTATAGGCATTTCCGGTAAGATTTTTATAGGGTGCCTGCGCAAAAGCGCCAACACCAATGAACAATATCAAAACGGCTAAGTAGTAGTTTTTCATTTTTAAGTGGTTTTAGGTTTGCAATTTATGGTTTTTGATTTAAGAAAAAAAATTTGTTCACTATAGGATCGGAGAAGCCGTCATTACTGAAAACAAATTTATATATGAACAGGCAAGCATCAATGGATCACCAATGGCAACAGCCTCCGGTTATTGCCGCAGTTCAACAGGGTATAATATTTTCCGGCAGGCAACCCTTTCAAATCAATGGTTTCAAGATAGGTTCCCGCTCCCAAAAAACCCTTGTCCTTACAACTCAACAACCTGCCTTGTTCATCCAGCAAACTGATCGTAACATTTCCGCTTTGACTGACAGTAAAACAGCAACTGGTCTGATCACCTGCCGGATTGGGAGTAAGCATACTGTTTATCATTGCTGCATGATCTCCGCCTGTTCCAACATTAAACGGTAAATCAATCACCGGAAAAATCGCCAGGTCTATATCCAGCACCCATGAATTAACAATAGCATGCCAGCTGCCATTGGCCCATTGCTCCCATGACCATGCCGTAAAGGAACGGCAATCATCTACCGTGGAGAGAACCGCTAATGAATCACCTGCTTCGGTAGGTAATACAACACTCACAAAAAAAGAATCTCCCACCATTACCGGTGCAATAAAATGAAAGTTGATTCCCTCACCTACGGCCACTATATCGTTTATCGGCAAGGCAGTGGAAACGGCGATCAGGTTACCTGGCGAAAACCCTGCTGTATCGGCAGCATACACTTTAATATACACTACACTTGTACCTGCCAAAGCCATCTTTTTTCCGAATGTTACCTGGACATCCTGCAGATAGCCGGGTGCGGTATAACCCATCTGGTGCAAGCTGAAAAATTGTGCCTTCTGCAGGTCACCAAATGCGTTGTTGCCTGAAACATAACCGGTATCGGCAGGATAAATACCGGTTGCACACCCGAGTCCGCCTTCGCTTGGTGGAATAAAACTTTTCGCCTTGAGTGTGTCAAAATAATCCCGGGTGCCCGTAGCCTGATCAGACGGGAAAGAGATGGACGTAAAAACACCTGCCTGTCGCTGTGCAAAACAATCATGTTGCAAAAGGAACAACAATAATGTCATAAAAGTGGTACACCGCATAGTAAAAATTTGTGCAAATGTAAATGAAATCAGCAGAGCGGTCAATGTGAAGCGTTCCCGCAGTAATCGCAAATGCGTGGCTGCTAAAAAAATAATTTCCTTTTACAGAACTGTAATTTTCGAGGCAGCAGGTTTCGGATGATGAAGAAGGTGCATGAATGCTTTAATGACAGTAGTGTATTCAGTTCAAAGTTATCCTGCTGTTTGGCTGGTTTCTTTCTGCCTATTGATCGGCATGCATAACTTCAGGGTGTTTTATTTAGGTTTGACGACAATATGAATTCCTTTCCTGCCAAATTTTTCAGTTTCAGCTAAAAGCCAATCTTACCATTCCGTAATAGCTACCCGATTCAATCATGCATACCCTTTTTCGGATTAAGGAGTATATACAATACCGGTTGAAGGCGAGAGGAATCGCCAACATGCACTCTCCTTTTGTATATGATTTCATGGAGAATGTATTGCATGATACCAGGCATTTTTACGCTTATGATGAAATTGAATCATTGCGCAACCGCCTGCTCACCTCCCATGAGTTAGTGACCGTCAACGATTATGGTGCAGGAGCCACCACGCGGACTCCGGTTAAACGGATTGTTCGCGATGTGCTTAAAAAAACTTCCAAGCCGGCAAAGCAGGCACAATTGCTCTTCAGAATGGCCGTACACTATCATTGCCATCGGCTGCTTGAAATAGGTACTTCACTGGGATTTTCTGCCATGTACCTCGCTGCGTCCGGCAAAAATGCGAAGGTCATAACACTGGAAGGCGCACCGGAACTGGCGGAACGGGCCCGCAAAAATTTTGAAGCAACCGGCATCAGGAATATCGAGGTGATCGAAGGATGTTTTGAAACAACATTGACCGGTGCGCTGCAAAAATCAGGAATGCCAGACCTTATTTTCTTTGATGGCAATCATCGCCTCGAGCCTACACTGCAGTACTTCAACCAGGCGCTCGCTTTTGCACAGGATGATGCGATCTATATTTTTGACGACATCCACTGGTCGGCTGACATGAAAGCCGCCTGGGAAATCATCAAAAAGAATTCCCGGGTAACTCTTACCATCGACTTGTTTTATTTTGGAATTGTATTTTTTAGAAAGCAATTGTCAAAACAGGATTTTATACTGAAAGCATAAAACCATAAAACTGGAATGGCTGATTACCTCCTGAAGGTGCACAAGCGTCGCATAATGAATAGCGGATAGAACGCAGAAAATCGCGCAGATCAGTCCTTCATGAATAATTTACGCAGCTCCGCCGCATCTTCCACTTTCATCTTTCCGCCAAGAATCAATCGCACCTGCCGGCGGCGGATAGCGCCATCAAATAACCGTATTTCTTCTTCCGTTTCCGGATGTATTTCGTTTACCGGAATGGGTTGACCAGCGTCGTTCAGCGCCACGAAAGTGTAATACGCTTCGTTGCATTTGATCTTGGTGTTTTTAGGAATATTTTCCGACCACACTTCAATAAAAACTTCCATGGAGGTGCGGAACGTGCGCGTCACCCTGGCGATGATGGTCACAAAACTTCCCAGTTCAATGCGGTTTTTAAACGAAACGCCATCAACAGAAACTGTCACTACAATAGCACGGCTGTGCTTGGTGGCACTGATGGCTGAACATTCATCCATCCAGTACATTAATTTCCCACCATGCAGGTTACCCAGCGGATTGGTATCGTTAGGCTGTACCACTTGCGTCATGATGGTTTCTGTATGAATCGGTCGTTGCAGGTTGCTCATAAGTCAACTGAATTTGTCAGCTAATTTGGTGATGATTGATTGATTTTATGAAGCAGGAAACAGGTTACTTGATATTGACAATATGCATTCAGGAAAAATCATTCATGCTGAATACCGTCCTTTTTTTGCGGTCAGACCACCGCACTATTGATAGATACCTCCTTGCTGATTCGTCTGACCATGCCGCTGATAACGTGTGGCGGGCCGCAATCAACAAAATCATTTGCACCATCTATCATCATGTTTTTAATAGTGGTCGTCCATCGGAGCGATTTTATCTGCTGCAGGGTAAGGTATTCCCTTATTTCATCTGTATTGATGGTGGCAACTCCTGTTACATTGGGGTATATCGGGCACCTGGGCTCATTGAATTTGAGGGTAGCCAGCTTCTTTCTTAGGTAGTCCACGACAGGCTGCATCAATGGAGAATGCACCGCTCCGCCAACCTGTAAGGGTACAAACCTTCTCGCCCCTTCTTTGGTGAGCGCTTTACAGGCTGCCTGCACTCCTTCCCTTGTGCCGGCAATCACCAATTGTCCCGGGCAATTATAATTTGCCGGCACCACGATGTCATCAATGCTGTTACAAACTTTCTCCACCACTGCATCTTCCAGTCCCAGCACGGCCACCATCGCGGCCGGCACTTTCCGAAAGGCGTTTTCCATTTCCACGGCCCGCTCATTCATCAGCAACAGTCCATCTTCAAATGACAAACATCCATTCGCTACCAGTGCAGTAGTTTCTCCAAGGCTGTGGCCGGCTACCATGGAAGGCCTGAAATCATTGCCCTCCTTTAAGGCACTGATCAATGAAACGAGAAAGATGGCATTCTGCACTACCTGTGTTTCAAATAATTTCTCCTCGGGCCCGTGAAACATTATATCCGTAATACGATATCCCAGCAGGTCATTCGCCGCTTCAAAATAATCGCGCGCGAGGGGCGAGCTTTCATACACGGTTTTCCCCATTCCCACGTATTGAAATCCCTGCCCGGGGAATAAATATGCTCTGTTCATCTCTTTCGTTTACTTTTTTCCTTAATCAACATTACAGCTACTCTTTACCTGCGGACTGCATTTCATCAAATAGCAGCCGTCGCCGCTTCCTTGCTAATCTTCTTCACCAATCCCTGTAAGACATTACCAGGCCCACATTCGATAAAAGAGGTGGCGCCATCTGCAATCATGGCCTGCACAGATTGTGACCAGCGAACCGGTGCCGTTAACTGGGCTATCAGGTTTTTACGGATGGTATCCGGATCAAAGGCCGCTTCGGCTGTTACATTTTGATAAACCGGGCAAATCGGGTTTGCGAATGGCGTATTCATCAGGGCCGCTTCCAGTTCCTGCCTCGCAGGTTCCATCAGTGGCGAATGAAAAGCACCTCCAACCTGTAACACCAATGCACGCTTGGCGCCGGCGGCTTTTAACTTTTCACAGGCACTGTTAACACCTTCTATGGAACCACTGATCACCAGCTGACCCGGGCAATTATAGTTAGCCGGAACCACGACTGATTCAATGGCAGCACAAATCTCTTCAACCACCTTATCGTCCAGCCCCAGGATGGCAGCCATGGTGGAGGGCTGCAGTTCACATGCCTTTTGCATGGCCAGCGCTCTTTTAAAAACCAGTTGCAATCCATCTTCAAATGATAGTGTCTTATTGGCCACCAGTGCAGAAAACTCTCCCAATGAGTGGCCGGCTACCATCTCCGGCAAAAATTCCTCTCCCGCCACTTTTGATTTCACCACAGAATGGATGAAGATCGCCGGTTGTGTCACCTTTGTTTGTTTCAATTCCTCTTCGGTACCATTAAACATGATATCGGTAATACGGTATCCGAGGATATCATTGGACTTTTCAAAATATTCTTTGGCTACCGGGTTCGATTCATACAGATCCTTGCCCATACCCGGAAACTGAGAGCCCTGCCCTGGAAAAATGTAAGCTTTCATAGCTGAATTTAAATTGCTGGCTGCTAAATCGCGCAAAGATATAAAGAAATGAGTGAGGCAATCTGCGCTCATAAAAGCAAAAGCAAGCCATTTGCCATGGGCGAACCACCAGTGTAAGATGATGTTTCAACCGGGAATCAGCATTGCGTGAGAATGCTGATGGATAAAAATGAATTACTTTTTTGGGATTTGCGGGGAAAACCTTCTGGCATAAAAAACCAGGATTTCAAATGAAAAATCTCGCCTCGCTTTGACACAGCGATGCGTATGGTTTACCGCATCAGGTCGGCAGAAATGAGTCTGATAAACTCAGACCGTGTTTTCTCATGTACAAATTCCCCTGTAAAGGCGGAAGTGGTGGCCACTGAATTTTGTTTCTGCACTCCACGCATCATCATGCATAGGTGCTTGGCTTCAATTACCACGGCAACACCCAAAGGATTCAGTGTATTTTGAATGCAGTTGAGGATCTCATGCGTTAGCCGCTCCTGTACCTGAAATCGTCTTGAGAATGCATCTACAATTCGGCCTAATTTGCTGAGTCCGACAATATATCCATTTGGAATATAGGCGATATGTGCCCGGCCAAAGAAGGGCAGCAGGTGATGCTCACACATGGAATACATTTCAATATCCTTTACGATCACCATTTCGCTGTACTGCTCTTTAAACATGGCAGATTTTAAAATTGCTTCAGGATCCATCTGGTTTCCATGGGTAAGAAACTGCATGGCTTTCGCTGCCCGAAGGGGAGTCTTCTCAAGCCCTTCCCGAGCAGCATTATCGCCCGCTATCCTGATGATGTCTCGGTAGTGACCGGCAAGTGAATGAAGTGAGTCCTCCTGGTAAATTTCCAATTTCGCGTATCTTTTTTGAGAATCCTTGCTTTGCTTCTTCTTCCTTCCTGTGTTCACAATTTGTGTCATGGGTTAAATCCGGTTAAAATAATTGCCTGAATGCAGTAGTAACCGGAATCAATGACAAAAGTTCAATCTCCGTAATATTCGGCAAAAATATTTTCTGTTTCAAACAACTTCACACAATGGAGGCGGCAACCTTTAATATGAGGCTCCAGCTCTTGCCAGATGGCTCTTGCCAGGTTTTCGGTACTGGGAATAATTCCTTTGAGAAAAGCAATCTCGACATTAAGATTTTTGTGATCCAGTTTGTCAACGACCGATTGCCTGATGATGGCACTCAACTCCTTTGCATTAATGATCAAACCCGTGTCGACATCCGGCTCTCCTTTTACAGTTACAAACAGGTCGTAGTTGTGCCCGTGAAAATATTTATTGGAACACTTCCCGAACATTGCTTCATTTTTTTCATCTGACCACGCTGGATTGAAGAGCCTGTGCGCCGCATTAAAATGTTCTTTCCTGGTAAGGTACAACATACTGCTGATCGGTTTTCTGCAAAGATAGTGGCAGCAACTGTGTTTTTTATCCGTGCAGTCAACATGGCAAGGTTTGCGACACCTATAGATTGATTGATACTATCAAAAAGATTGCGGCCATCACCCATGCTAAACCCGGATTTTTCCACCCAAAAATCATTCAGTTATACGAATACGAGCTCTTTGCTGAGGGTTAAATTCTAAATTTAAGCCATGAAATTATTGATCGTTGCCGCCACCCGGATGGAAATCAAGCCACTGGAAGATTACCTAATTCAGCTCGATCAGCAAGGGTTACTGAAGTTACATGCTATTGAACTGATGATAACCGGTGCCGGAATGGTACAAACCGCTTTCCGGCTGGGAAAACTGCTACCCATGGATAATTGGGATCTTGCCATCAATCTCGGCATTTGCGGCAGTTTCAACAGGCAACTGTTACCTGGCACCACCGTGCAGGTAGTTTCCGATACTTTTGGAGATATGGGTGCTGAAGATGGCGAAGCTTTCCTGGATTCTTTTGAAATCGGGCTTACCGACAGAGACGCTTACCCGTTTATGGATGGCTGGATCCATAATATGGCTGCAACAGAATACGAAGTGCTGCAATCAATTCCCGCCGTAAGGGGCATTACCATGAATACCGTATCCGGAAATGAAATCAACATTCGCAAGCGTGTGAAAAAGTTTGCTGCAGATGTAGAGAGCATGGAAGGAGCAGCATTTTTTTATTGCTGCAAGCATGAAAGTATTCCTTGCCTGCAAATAAGAACGGTGTCCAATTATATCGAAAGGCGCGACAAAAACCAATGGAACATTCCACTGGCCATCAGCAAGCTGAATGAAACTGCCATAAGGCTGTTACAGGAGATCATTTCTCCGGCTATGCCTTGATCAGGACTCTTCTATGGAAAAATCCCTCATTGTTATGAATGATAACAACGAAATGCTGCTTTACCAACAAAATGAGGGTTGACTCCCTGGCATCAATGCCCCATCAAATAATAGAAATAGATCATCATCAGGATACCCATGAGCATGATGATTTTGATCGCACCACTTACCTGCGAAAATTGCTTCCGGGCATCGGCCTTATACAGCAAATACATGGCAATCACCATTGGCAGTTCGAGCATGGTGAAAACATTAAGCACCGAGATAAAATCACCGCCGCTTGCCTGACGTACCTGCAGATAGACCAGGAAAGCGGTCATCAGCAAAGCAATGCCATACACCAGCCATTTCGATTTTCCGACACCTATGACCACCGGTAAAGTTTTGCAGCCATACCGCATATCTCCTTCTACATCTTCCATGTCTTTAACCAACTCCCGCATCATGGAAATCAGAAAGGCAAAGAGAAAATAAAAGAATACCACGATAAAAATGGTATATGCCGCAGCGTTGACAGCCTCATTTTCGGGCATAAAGAGGTGTTTTTCATACAAAGCGATAATCAATATCACCAGCGCAGTCAGTAAAGAAATGATCACATTACCGATCAGCAGCTGCCGCTTGTAGCCCGTTGAATAGAACCAAAGCAATGCAGCGACAATTGGATGAATGAAACCCAACCGGATATTACCGGCCTTCCAAGCCACATAAAACCCTAGTAAAATGCCGGCACCGCTCAATAACTGGTGCAGCAACATCGCCGATCGCCTTTTAATGGTGCGGTCAATAAAGATGCGACGCGGCTTATTGACGGCGTCTATTTTAACATCAAAATAGTCGTTGATCACATACCCGCCCGCCGCAATGAGTATGGTGGAGAATATGAGCAAGCCCAGATGCAGATCGTCCAATGTTGTTTCAGCGCCTGCCTGTGCAAGAATCGGCCGAATAATAGTGTATTGAACCAGCCATTGCGTGAGAGCAATGTAGAGCAGGTTCACAGTCCGGATAAGCCGCAGGAAAGAGATAATGTCTTTCATTAAATGTTCACAGTGGGCAAATGTAAAGAGAAAAGAAAATGGAAACGATGTGGCTGTGATCCGCTGATATCACCAGCCCTGCATGAAATATAACATACTGATCTTTAAGCACCGGGGACACACTACTGCCATCTTCCCTGCAAATTCAGCACTTTTTCAATCACATCTCTGACACAACCCTTGCCACCGGCAATGGGTGAAATATATTTGGAGATTGCCTGCACTTCTGCGGCAGCATCGCAGGGGCAGCAGGGAATGCCACACAGTTGCATGACTTCCAGGTCAGGTATATCATCACCAATATAAATGGTTGTGGACAGATTTAACTTAACGGCCGCTGCCAGTTGCGTCAAACCTTTGGGTTTATCATCCACACCGGTCAGCACATAAAGCACTCCCAGCCTGTTCAGGCGGCGCAGCACTCCTTCTGATTTTCCGCCGGTAATCACGGCAATCTTCAGCCCTTTTTTAACCGCAAGCTGCAAGGCATACCCATCACGGATATTCATGGTTCGCAGTTCATCACCGCTATTGGTAATCAGTAATGACCCATCCGTCAGTACACCATCCACATCCAGTATAATGGCGGTGGCTGAAGCAAACAATTTGAAGTATGGAGAGGCGGATTCCCTTTTTTTGGTCATGGCAGACAATGTCAATGATGAATTAGATGTTGTTACCTTTCCGCAGCATCGCATCTATAGAATGCTTCGGGCAATGAAACGGCAGGCATGATCTTTAAGCGTTTCACTTTCCCTGGTTATCGCGCCACTCATACACCCAGGCCGACTGAATCATCTCCAGGTGGCTTTCATTACTTTCCTCACGTGTGCCGGTGAAACCGGGAACGCTCAATACCCATTCAAGCAATTCAGTAAACCGTAGCCGGTAGATTTTCGATTCGTTAAAGTCATCGCCGAATCTCTCATACAGCTTCAACGCTATATCTTCATGATCACTCCAGTGAATGGGTGGTTCGTGCATGGTTCCTTTTATTTTTTTGACTGATCTATTATCAAACTATTAAGACATAAGTACCGAATAGTGATGAACTAAATGATTGTTTTACTTCCGCACTTCCAGCCGCTCCATCCGCGTTTGGGAAAAAGCTAACACCGGGCTATTCGCCTAAAATTCCTGATTGATCCGGCACAACGACCCGCAACACACCTTCACCTTCATTAAGAAAACACTGACAGGAAAGCCTGGAGCTGAGCCTCGGATTGCGGGCACGGTCAATAAAATCCTCTTCCTTATCGGTCATTTCATCCACAAACTCTGATCCCTCCTCCAGATATATCTGGCAGGTACTGCAGGCACATACACCGCCACAATTGTGATGAAGGTGAATGTCATTCTTCAGCGCTACTTCCAGTAAGGTGTCTCCATCCGGTGAGGTGACTGTTACCGGTGCAATTGCTTTCTCCTCGAATGTGAAATGAATCGTGTACATTTTTTTGTAATGATGCTGATGCCCTGGCAAAGTTACTGCTGTCCTGTTAACAGCGATCACATTCATTTGTTCCCGCCTTTAACCCGGATTTTTCAGTGGAAAAATCCCGCTTCGCTGCGACTCAGAACTGCTAAGGGTTTGCTCAATTTGTCGAGAAAAGAAAATGTTTCACAAACCCTAAGCAGTTCTACGTCGGGGTTAAACCCTGCTGCCGCTTTCAGAACTGCAAAATGTGGCTGAATCATCGTTTGCGGGAGTGCCGCCGCTTATATCATTATATTTTCTTTCGTTGAAAAAAATTTCAATCATGAACCTGCTTTTGCCAACTGGAATTCTTACCCGCTTCCGCCATCAAGGAGCTGCTGATATCTGATTTGACGGTCTTCACCGCTGAATATCATCCGTCAGTAATTTATAAATTTCGGCGAAGCGACCGTCCTTCCGGAGAAAATCCATGTGTTTCTGCTGGTCAGTCCATCATGCTGATACAGGCCTGCTCCAGCATTCGGCGGGTCATACCTGACCTTACGTACCGTTTCATTGATCAACGGTTTAAAAATTTCAAATGATAACCCGCTTTGCTCCAGAATTACCTGTGATATGGAAAACAGGTGATTGGTGAAATTATTGGCAAACACGGCCGCCACATGAATCGCGAAACGCTGCTCATCATTCACCTCAATGATCTTGTTCGATAAGGTGCCGGCCAGGTCGCGCAATAACTGCAGCGTTTTTTTATTGGCTGCATCCACGCATATCGGAATCACTGAAAAATCAACAGACACATTTCTCGACATGGTCTGCAACGGA
This sequence comes from Chitinophagales bacterium, assembly GCA_044227805.1. GTDB lineage: Bacteria > Bacteroidota > Bacteroidia > Chitinophagales > UBA10324 > JACCZZ01. The sequence continues at coordinate 21,876 of JBGAWA010000066.1, forward strand.
TAAAAGATGCCGAAATTTTCACTGGAGCCCTGCAGCACATTGCCGGGAACACTGCCTGAAGTGTGCGCTATCACCTGTCCGTTTAATTTGAGGCGTTCCGCCACTTCCTGAATGGCATCATCCTTCACCGTCACCAGGTAAATATCCGCATCCTGCGAAATGTCATCATACGAATCGGTACAGGGGATATCCATCAAATTACCAATCCATTTGGCGGATGGCAAATGGCGGCTGAAAACCTGAATAATCTTATGACCACTGTTATGAAGATGCCAGGCCATCTGGTATCCCACATTACCCGAACCAATGATTACAATCTTATATTCCTTCATGGCAATGAAAAATTTGAGGGCGCTAAATTATTAATAATACGCTCTGCATTCACCATTATACCCTAAAGAATACCGCGGCAAGTATATTATCCTGATGACACAGATGGCAGAATAGTCCACCTTAACAGAACAGCGGCCTTGGCCGGCAGATATACTTTAGTGATTGACGGCGACCTTTTTAGAAAGATACTTCTTCTGCCAGATGCGAAAAAGGCTGATGAGAAATCCAAGAATGGTAATGATGACACCCAGCCATAACAAATTGATGTAAGGAAAAATGATGGCTGTCATCACAATAAAATCAGGTTGCACGGCTTCTTCGGCCACTTGGAGATCCACTTTATTTTCTTCTGGAATAATTTTATTCAGCCGGAAGGTCAGCCCAAGTTCCGGCAACTCGTCATCCAATAAGGTTGCCCGATCCTCATGTATATAAAAAATCGGTTTGGCTGTATAGCTTTGTCCGTTCAGCTGCTTAACCAGCAGTGTCGCCGAAACGGCAAGATCACCTTCTGCGATCTCCACTTTCTTTGATTCGGTTACCCGTTCAATGGATTCAAGCACTATGTAACTGTTACTGGTGAAAATAGTGTCGCCTTTCTCTATCAGGTTCGACTTAAATTCTTTATCCATTCTCACATTCTCTTTCGACTTATCAGGAACCGAAGTAACATGTGTATATAAATCACGACTCATATAATGCCGGGTATCCGGATTAGCAATCAAACCCATCTTTGGGTTTATCTGCGCGTTCGGATAAAGCGTGAACCGTTCCTTTATTTCCCCCGTCACACTGTCAAACACTTCATAGTTGACTTTGTAGTAATAATTAGGTTGTGCTACGGAATCACCCACATACGTTACCATATATTCATTCATCTTCACCGGCACATTTTTATACAGCAGCATATTGGACCGTTGTGCTTCGGCATTCATTTCTTTGCCAAAATCAACGCCTGTTGGATTGCGGGAGATGACTTCTTTGTTAGCGGATGAAAACAATATTCCCATCAGGGTGAGCGCAAACCCAAAATGTGCCACAGCGGCGCCTGAGAGTTTCCATTTTCCTGATAAGACAATGATAAAATAGTACAGGTTGGCCACTACGCCAAAGAGTGCGGCAAACAACAGAACGATATGCGCAATGACGTTAATCGCGGCAGCATAACTGATGACCGCCGTCAAGGGAAGCGTGATGAGCAGCAGAATCGACAGACGGCGGGAGAATTGCCTGAATTCCGACTGTCTGAATTTCAGGTAAAGCGAAGTGGCAGACAGTAATGCGATAAGAATAGCCGCCCAAATCTGCACCTTATTGTAAAATGCGACAGCATCCGACGGTACTGCAAGGTTTGCATCAAAAAGTTTGTTCCAGACAGGCAACGATGTGTTGAAGGCGATGTGCAGTGAAGAAAGCAGGAACACGAGTGAGCCGATGAAAATAAAAAACTCGCGCGACCACAGATTTTCATCCTTCCTGACGGATGGGATTTTATTCCAGTAAACCGTAAGTAAAACAATAGCGGGAATGGAAAGTCCTGCCATATAAAAAATCAACTGACCACTCATTCCCAAATCCGTGAAAGCATGCACGGATGTATCACCGAGTATGCCGCTGCGGGTAAGAAAAGTGGAGTATAAAACCAGGATGAACGTAAGGATGAAAAAGATATAAGTGGTGCGAAGCGAACGGCCGGTTTTATTATAGACTAAAACGGTATGAACCCCTGCAATCAAAGTCAACC
>JBGAWA010000067.1:0-23491 GCA_044227805.1 Chitinophagales bacterium
GAAAACTTGATGAATTGTTGGGTGGATAATAGTTAATGGTGTCTGTTAGCAAAGCGTTGGGATATGTTGCTGCCGAATCAAAAATTGATTTCTGCGGAATGCCAACTTGCCAAATATTTGTGCTGTCATTGTCGATGGAGATGCAAATTGAAGATACATACATATTAGAATTGCAAATAGTGTCTGCACCGTCAAAATACTGAGTAGAGTACTGTGCTGTTGCATAACGCACAAAGCAGAGAAGAAGAACTGCTGTCAAGCAAATTTGTTTCATGTCCTTTGAATGTAGATCTTTAAATATAGTTCCATTTATTTCAATGTCGGTTTTATTGCCCTGTATGTTTTTAGCACTGTCGATTGATGTTTACTCGGTCGCCCATGAATAGCCGCCAACAACTGCCCACCGCAACCTTCTTCACATCAATCCACATAAGTCGTAAAATCAGCTCTCTTTATTTTTTCAAGCAGCAGATCAAGCTGGCTTTTCAGGATCCTGTCCTCCGAAAGGTCAGGAAGATGGGCGATATCAAAATACTGCACGTCGAGCACATCAAATCCCTTCTCCATCACTGATGTGAGCGGCCGGCAATAAAAAACCATTTTATAGGTGTAAAAAGGCTGTGGCGGGTGCGGATGCATTTTCTTGTCAAATACGGCGAGCAGCTTTTCCGGTATAACAGTGAGGCCCGTTTCTTCTTTGAACTCCCTCGTGATATTCTCTTTCGGGCTGTACCCCACATCAGCCCAGCCACCCGGCAATGACCACCGGCCATCCATGCTTTCCTTTACCAGCAATATTTTTTTGTCTGGCGCAAGTAAAAGGCCCCTGATATCAACTTTTGCCGTAGGATAATCCATAACCAAGGGAAAATGATCTCTTATCGTATCCACCGGATGCTCCGATATTTCACATACAGCAGACCGGTATCGGCAATAGCTTTGATGCGGATTATCTCATCAAGCAGCCTGTTATTCATTGGAGTTCTTTTTGGTTTGATATTGTTACCGGCTCAACAGCCATTGTGAATATTCTCAACCTGTTGCAAGTGCTGCCAACATCAGCATGCATACGCAATGCATCAGTCAAGTTACACTATTTGCTTTCAGAAGCTATATCTGCTGAAAAGATTTCCTTTAAATCTGATGGCGTGGGATGGCTACGCCGTCATGGCCGCTCCAAAAGTCTCATCGCCAACAAAATATTCCGGCCTCCGGCAATGTCAAAAATAATTTTGTAACTGACCTTTTCAGTGCCTACATTTCGTCATTCAATAATTCCTGATTCAACAATACGTCATGGTCAAATATTTTCTACATCCGTTCCTGCTTTGTCTATTTCTCAGCCAGTTAATTTCCAATACTGCAACCGCACAATGTAACCTGCAGAAACCTAAAAACCTGGCCATTACTTCCATCACGAGTTGCAGCGCGGTGGCAAGCTGGTCACCTGTGCCTGGTGTCGCCTATTACGAGGTCCGGTATAAACAGGGTTCGGGCCCTTTCATGTATTTCAATACCGGTATCAATACAACGTGGCAGGCTGACGGACTGCTCCCGGGCAAAAACTATTCATTCAGCGTAGCCAGTTTTTGCAGTAACAACCAGAGCAAGGGTTTTTCAAAGGCCATCAAGATAAAGACCCTCAGTTGTTCAACACCGGTTGCCGTTACCGTGAGTGGCATAGCTAAACACAAAGCCACGCTTCAGTGGCAACCTGTTTGTAATGGCTCGGTCTTCACCCTGCAATACAGGCCGGCAGGAAGCACCACATGGGTAACGGTTTCCAACATTATGAACACCGGCATTCAACTCACGCAGCTGGCGACAGGCACGACGTATGAATTTCAGTTACAAACAGTTTGCAGCGGCAGCAATTCTGCATTCACACCCTTGCAAACATTTACTACGACAGGCGATGTGCCTGCCGTTACACCCAATATTATCGCCATCATGGTGGATGATGGCCGGTATGATATTTATCAACCCAACGGCGGTCCTGCCTGGTTTGAAACGCCAGCTATCAACCGTATCGCCAATGAAGGCGTTAATTTCAGCCTCACTTTTCCCGCCACATCGCAGTGTGCGCCGAGCCGCGCTACATTCTATACCGGATTGTATCCACATAAACATGGTTGTATCGTGAATGGCGATCACATGAATGACTCGCTGCCACTGATACAACAGATTTTGAAAGATAACGGTTACTATACGGGCTTTGTAGGTAAGTATGGACAAAACCTGGGACTGCCGCAAGGTTTTGACTGGTATGCCATTTCACAATCCGATAACTATGAAGATGTGATTTACACTATTAACGGCATAGATACTTTCATTGCCGGCCACATCTCCGACATCTATCCGCAACTTGCGCTGAAATTTCTCAACCAGGTTCCCGAAGGTCAGCCATTCGTATTATTCTATTTTCACCGTGCGCCGCATGGGCCAACGATACCTCGGCCGGAAGATGCATTGCTTTATACGGCAGAGACGATTCCGTTTCCCTCCAATTTTTATAAATACCAGCACGACTATCCTTCATTTTACTATGCTTCCGTGTATAAGTGGCCTTATGATTCTTTGGAAACGGATACGGCAAAGCTACTCGAGTACCAGGCCATTGCAGGGGTGGAAGACAATGCGGATACCATAACAGACTGGCTGGAGTCAAAGAATATACTCGACAATACTTTTTTGATGTACACCAGCGATAACGGATATATTAAAGGCGAACATATGTTACAGGGCAAAGGGCTGGCGCAGGACGAATCCATCAGGCTGCCATTATTTATACGGTATCCGAAATGGTTTGCCCCGGGTTCAGTGATCAGCAATGAAGAAGCGGCCAATTTTGATATTGCGCCCACCATGCTTGAGCTGGCGGGAATTCCGGATACGTTTGGCATGGATGGCATGTCGTTGCACAAACTATACAAGCATGACGTTTCGCGGAAGCTGTTCTTCTACGAATTCGGCGGCACCGGCAACCTGGTGCCACCATTACGTTCTGTGCGCTCATTGCAATACAAATACAACTATTACTATTGCAACAGCACGACTGAAGAGTTTTTTGATCTTGTGAATGATCCTTCCGAAAACGAAAACCTTATCAGCAATCCCGCCTACAGTGCGCTGATACAATCCTACCGGGAAAAACTGGATAGCCTGAGAACGGCATTCGGAGACTATGAGCCTGCGGAGATTCCCTGTTCCTTATCACATCCCACGATTGTAAAAACAACTTCATGGTCAGAGCAACCAGACGATGCCGCACAATTTTATATGGCACCCAATCCGGCCTCCGCTACTTTCCAGCTACAATATACCGGTGACGTGATCCGGCAAGGCGAGATCGTGGTGGTTGATGTATTGGGTAACTCTATTTTCAAAAAAACACTGACCAGCCAGGGCACGACGGTCGCTATCAGCTGTAATGCTTGGCCGGCGGGCATCTACCAGGTGAGCATCATCACCAATGGGGAAACGTTTTCAGAACGAATTTCCGTGGTGCACTGATTGTAAATCAGGATAAAAAAATGAAGCCGCCATTTCCTGAAAAGAAATGGCGGCCTTTATTTACATATAACGCTCTAGCGGCTTTGTTCCGCCGCTGCCATCAACGTTCAATCAGGAATTTCTTGTGGGTGATTTCATTTCCATTCCTTATTTGAAGAAAGTAAATGCCATTATGCAGCTCATGCAGATCAAAGTGAAAAGTATTTTCTCCTATAAACGCTTCACCGGATTGCGTGTACATCACCTTGCCAGCAACATCAAACACATAAAAATCAACCGGTGAATTAACAGGACTGCTATACGCAAGGGTGATTTCATCAGCAGCAGGATTCGGATAGATATTGGCAGCGGCTAATAAGGCAGGCTGCTCTTCCGAAATTTTATACGGAGTGCTGCTGGTGGAAGCCAGGAAAGTATAACACTGTGATGCGCTGAACCCTGTGCTGTGACTGTATATTTTCACTTTATAGGTGCCTACAACACTCGTATTATACGTGATGATTTCATTGGTGGTGCCGGAATATTTTGATGATAATATTTTCGTGCCGCTCGTATTCAGCAAATCAAGATCATAATCAGCCGGTAAGTTGGTGAGTGTCACTTTAATGTTTGGTTGCGCCACTGTATTATTGAAACTGAAATAATCTTTATCACTCGAAACATTGATCATCCCAAAGATGGCAGTGTTGGCAGACACCGCTTTTGCCGTGTTTTTTGTTTCATTGGATTCATAATTGTCAACACATACACCCATGGAGGTAAGAAATGTAGTGGATGCTGAATAGGCACTGGTACCGGCCGTGCACACACTCTGCACCTGGAATTCATACTGTGTTCCCTGTGTCAGTCCACTGATGGCTTTTGATGTGGTAGTAGAAGTAGTGGCTGTCCAGGTGGAAGTGCCGGTCGCGCGGTATTGTATGTTATAGCTGTTAGCCCCTGAAGCGGATGACCAGTTTAAGGTGGCGGATGTGGTTGTGATGGAAGATGCCGTCAGCCCGGTAGGCACCACACAAGGGCCGGTGCATCCGGAAGTAAGGCAGGAGGCAGCATCCACTGCACCCTGGATGGCCGCAGACGGCAACGGCCCGAATCCTTTATTGAAATTGATGCCATAGGACGTGAGGTGGCAATAACTCATGATGGTTCCTCCTCCGATGGGTGCTGGCCCCGGAGAACAGCCGCCTTCTGTCGTATAGCAATTGTCGATTGCGCCGCCGGGCCATGAGCAATTGTGTGTATGATACGATCCCATCAGGTGTCCTAACTCATGCGTACAAACCATGATAGTCCATGAATAGGTTGGGACACTGTTGTAACCAAAATCAACATCAGAATAACAGTACTTATTAGTGGATGAACACATGCCATTGATCGTAGAGGCTACGCCTCCCAATCCCCCGGGATCAATACCTACCAATTGGCCAAGGTCTCCGTTAAAGGAAGGGCGGTTTGATTTGAACTTGCTCAATTGCGAAGAGGACGTGGTGCCATTGTAAGGGTCACCGGTGGTCCAGATATATATTTGTGAGATGGAGGTGGTAACTGCATCATTGCTGTAAAGGGTTGCCACATTATTGTGTACGGCGGTCATCCAGTTGGTAGCAGTGGTAGTGGAACTGCTGTTGTTGAGGTACAGGTTATTATCCATTTCATAATAAATCCTTACACAGTTGGTGGTTCGCAGGGTGGCGCCATTCGTCGCATATTGCTGTAGCAACGTTGCATATTCTGGATCATCAACGGTAGCACAGGCGGATTCCTTTGCCGGCAGGTGCTTATCGGAATAAATCACATAGTCATAATTTTTAGCGCCGGCATCCTGGCTTTTCCCGATATTGATATTATCGTATTGATCGGTAGAGACTACGCCCATCATTTCACCGTCAAAAAAACTCAGTGCTGCCAGCGAGTTGTCATCCCCTTTCACGATGCCACGGTAATAAATACCGGGGGTATAAGGAATGGCTTCGCCGTTTGACTGATCAGTTACAACCGTGAAATCATCTGCCAGGATATTGACCTTGTATAATTCCAGGGTGATGGTTCTGTCGTCATACGGAAAACTGAAAGCGATGAAATCTTCATTGGCGGCTTTCATTACAGCCAGCGCATTCATGTCCAGTGTAACAGCGAGCGCTTTCCTGATGTTTGGCTGTAAAACGGCCGAACGAGCCGCATTAATGCTGAACAGCGATAGCGGCTTCACAGCGATTCCGCTGTTTTTCAAGTTGTGTATCTGTTGTGCAACAGGTCGTTTCGTCGGATCCTGCGCAAGGAGCGTGCGGCTGAACACGCCTTGCAGGCACAAAGCAGTCATCATCAACAGGAGTACTTTTTTACTTCTCATGGTTTTTGAATTTATGGGGATTAAAGGAAAGGGCTGTTTAACAAAAGATGGAGAATCCGGCGCTATGGCAATGAGGTTGCAAAGAAATTTCAATTTATTGTAAATGAAAAATTTGTTTTTCGATCTTTATTCTTCTTATAGCCAAAGATTCGGGCTTTTATATTTTTTGGAGTTAAATCACACCGATGCCTAAATCCTTTGTAAGCCGCGAAAAAGCCTATGCGAAAGATCTCTGTCAAGGTTTCTTGAATAAAAAATTTACAGCGAAGCTAAAGCTGTGGCTACTTTTTTTCAAAAATGCACTTCAACCTTGACAGTGCTAGCCGGACTTACATTTGCTGGAAAAGGATTTAAGCTATACTTGCTATTGCTTCGATTCTAGATTCGTTTGCGCGTTTATCCAATTGCTGAATAATAGTGAAACTAAAATTACAATTTTTAGATATACTTATTTCCCTTGTTGGCAAATTAATTTTAGAATTCTTCAAGCCCTTGAATCGGGATATTCATTGTTTCATAAATTTCTGCACCAAACTCTCTTTTTCTGATTTAAGTGTTATGTAGTAAATTCCATGGGGCAACTTGGAAATATCAATCACTTTATTGCTAGATTCAACTGATTTGATCAATAACTGTTCCCCTACAATGTTATTGATTATTACTACCGCTTTTTTCCCCTCTGGAAATACAAAAGAGAGATGTAGTTGATCCCTGGCTGGATTTGGATATACTGAAAATGAAGAATCATACTGAGCAATTTGATTGGTTCCAACAGTGATACTACACGTATCTGTGAAGTTTCCACCAATCCATTTAGCAATGTGATTTATTGAATCACCCGCCTCAATTGCATCTGAGGCAATCACCTTGAATCCACCACCCATAAATAATTCACCATTGAAAGACCCCAGCGCTATTGAAACATTATCTAAGGTATCACCAAAACCGCACCATTGACTACCATTCCATTTGGCAACATATAGTGCGGGAACACCTCCAGCGTAATGAAATACACCGCACGCATAAAGTTCATTATTGTAAACATATAGATCATGAACTTGACCATTATTATACGTTGGACTCAATCCCGCCATTCCCAATCCCACTTCTGACCATTGACTACCATTCCATTTTGCAATAAAATCACCTGGATCGCCTTCTGCTTTCGTAAACGTTCCTGCTGCATATAATTCACCCTGGTACACCTGCAAATCTTCCACTCCAGCAAAAGCGCCATTAATACCTTGCCCAACATCAGACCAATTTTCACCATTGAACTTTGCGATCCTATGCGTATGACCGCTACTATCATGATAATTACCTCCTACATAGATCTCGTCATTATATATGGCTGCACAACTGAAAACATCAACTGTGGCACCTCCAGGAAAACTATTCTCAAAATCTCCAACAGTGAACCAATTTGTTCCATCATACTTAATAATTCCTGGTGATATTACATGATTAATGCTGTCAAAACTGCCAAGAACATATAAAAAGGAATCAGTAGAAAATAAACCTGAAATTCCCCCATACCAGAGACTTCCATCATCGACTTGCGTCGTCACTGTGTCCCATACCTGACCATCCCATTTGACTAAACCCTTGCACAACACCGTATCCATAAAATTAAAGCCGCCCCCAATATAAATGTTGTCCTTAAATCGGGTTATCTCACTTATAGGTTCCGCATTAGATGGATAATTCATATCGCTCCAGAGAAAACCATCCCACACTCGAAAACTTCCATCAAGGGAATATCCACCTCCTACATAGAGTAAGTTTTCGCTGCTATCCCCATATATGGATGAGACAGTAAATGGTACGCCTGAAGCAAGTACACTCCAGTTTTGGGCATATAATGAATTCCACAATACGTTTAGTAATACAATCCCCAGCAAACATTTCATTGTAAAACCAATTTAGTGTTGTACAAAACTCGATCTTCCCCAATACATCTAATGAGATATATCCCGCGAGGAAAGGTAGATGTGTTTATTAGGAGTTCTCCATTTTTATTCAGATTTCATACACTAATATAATGAGTACCTAAACTATTGAAAATTTCTAACCGGTCGACATCCAAAGGATACTTCAATTTAATTTCACTTTGTGCTGGATTTGGAAAAACAACCAACTGAGAGTTTATCTGATCCATGTTATCAACTTCAGTGAAATTGGGATCAACATTGGCTCGAAGAATAAAAGCGTCATATACAGTCTGTCCAACCTGAGGAGCAGAGTTATCTGCGTAATACTGCCAATATGCATTTCCAGAGTAGATAATTGGCACATCAATGCTCGCGGCATCACCCACAACATACAATTGATAGTCACTTGTTACATGGATCGCATGCGCTGACTCGTCATATACAGGGAAATTTGAATTTCCTTCTTCCTGTCCACCATAGTAAGTTGACCATTTTATAGCATAGGAGGCATCAAATTCAGTGATAAACATGTCATTTCCACCAAATTGGCCATGGTCATAATAGTATTGAAAAGAGTTAACATAAAAATTAGAGGACCCTGTGTAACCTACCACAAAAAAATTACCAGAAGGATCAACGGCTATCCCAAGTCCTTCCTCAATACTTGATTTGCCTAGATATGTAGAAAACAACAAATCAAAGTCATCTGAGAACACCGCAGTAAATGCATCCGGATCACTTCCTGAAATAAAAGATTGAAGAGAATTGCAGAGGGGAAAGGCGTTTGCCGACGGTGATGAACCACAAACGTCTAAACTCGGAGAATACGTGCTACTACCCGTTATGTAAATTTTATTCGGAGATCCACTTACTGCAATTGCATTTCCATAATCATTTCCATTTCCACGAAACAGAGAGGCATACTCTAATGCATGCGTTGTATTAAACTTCGCTACATATGCATCGAAATTCAATCCGAAATTTCCTCCAGTATTCACATCTTGAAAAAAAGTTGCGCCAATTGAATTACAAACTGGAAATTGGTCTTGTTGAGATGGTGTTGAACAAGAGATTGTAGAACTTGCGCGAGTAGTACCAGTTAAATATAAATTACCTGAAGGATCAAGTGCAGCAGATTGTATTTTATCCCAATTGTCAGACGGAACAGAGGAACTCTGCCCAGCACCATAATAAGAACTCCACTCAACCTCATAGTCTTCGTTAAACATAATGATACTACCAGTTCGATTGTAAGATGAAGATTGCTGATAAGATCCTGCAGGACCAAATACAGAAGAAGCAACCGCATTCTGTCCTACTGCATAGATTTTTTTGCTTGCGGCATCAACTACCACATCATAAATGACCTCGTCTTCAACAGGAACGGGATTTTCAATATAAGTTCCCCATAATTTTAAATTACCAGATGTATTTAAACTTGCAATAAAACCAGTTTCATTCCCGTCGCTCTCATCCTTATAGTAATCATCAGTATTGGATGCGTCGAAATCTTTCACAGGAAAATCCATATCCGGTGTTGTTCCAGCAAAAATAATATCCTTATTAGTCCCAATTGCAATTGCATATGCAGTTTCTTGACTATTTATTGAACCTGTATTTACAGTAGCTCCGCCATACCAAGTTGCCCATTGTCGTTCATTAAGTTCATTGAATTTAAGAACAAAAGCATCAGAAAAATTTCCTAATAAGGTTTGAATATTTAAGAGAACTGGGAATTCACTACTTCCAGTTGTTCCACAGATATATGAATTGCCAGCAACATCAGTAGTAACGTCCCAGGCAGCTTCATCTCTAACATGACCGTAATAGGTAGACAAGCAGATGTTGTGATCACATCCAATTATGGGGTCAGGATTTCCCAATAGTTTCATTTCTATTATTAATGGTAGAGCTGTGTTGTAAGAACCAAGAGTAAACTTCACTTTTCCTGTTCCAGCCGAGGTGTAAGTGGGGGACCACGCTAACGTTACAATATTCCCGCTATTATCAATTTGAAAAGCTGAAGCAACATCATAAATAACATTACCAACAGAAGAGATAATTTTTAATTTACCATTACCTAGAATTGTTATTGAAGTAGCGCCATCAAACTTCATAATGATATCAGTGGGCCTACTTCCAACTTTGCATGTATAATAAAGTTTACTACCACTTTCATTTCCGTACCACATTAAATCAACATCATTGTAGATTTCTGGGTACAGTAGTCTTTGATATCCAAATGAAGTGATTCCATTTGGACACCACGGCTTAAAATAATTATTGTAAGCCGCAATTCTAGGTGAAATTTTGTAAACTTTTGTAGATAAGCCATTTTGAAAACTTAGATCAATTCTATGAATTGTATCTGAAATAGAATGATCTTGATGAGATTTTAAAAAGACATAGTTAATCTTATTATTTTGCATGTAAATATCAGGAAACTGATTTTGAGTATAATACTTAACGTTTGGGACATCTGTCTGATCAGTTCCTATTACTTGGCCATTATTTTCGTAGTATGCGAAATTCCCAGGACATGTTTCCGTACTCGGAGGAGTAATATACTCGATCATTTCGTATTTCACTGTTAGATACACATATTGTGTACCAGTCCATACTTTTCCCGTTACATAAATTAAATTATTAACATCAGCTTTAACTGCTATCGGAATATCATCCCCGCTTCCAATACCCACAAACCATTCCTGGAATTTAATGTTTCCGCTTGCATCATATGCTAGAGTAAGAAAATCTTTATTACTTATATTGTATACATCACCTGTCACAAGAATATCTCCATAAGGTGCAATATCGAGTTTTCTTGCAGTGGCAATTTTTGTTTCGTCTGGGGCAGGGTAAAACTTCTGCCATTGAAGTGTCCCGCTACTATTGTATTTCATAGTTATGAAATCACTACCATTATTAGCTTTTTTAGTATATCCAGTAAGATACACGTAGCCATTTACGTCAACTCCGATAGAATTAGCCTGATCATCTAATCCTACATTATCCCATGTTACTGACCAAAGAGTGTTTAGTTCATCATCTAATTTTACGGTTTTAATATCATATTGAGCTCCACTGCTTGCGGCACCAGTTACGTAGATATTGTCATACTCATCTTTTGCAAGAGCGGTGGGATGATCTAACCCTAAACCGGAAGAAGAATTACGAGTCACTGTTATTTGCGCGCCAGTAGTGGCATTGTATTTCACTGTAGCAAAGTCCCAATTGGTAAAGGAACTCGCACTTCCACCGGTTACATACACCCGGGCACTGCTACCTAGAGTGATAGCTGCTGGAATATCAAGGAGACTCGTATAATCATATCGTGCTTCCCAGATGAAAGTTCCGTTAGATGCACTGTACTTGCGCGTGCAATAGTCACTTAATGAAGTTGCGCCATAGCTCGCACCTACAACATAAACAGCACCTGCTCCATCTAATACCATGTCGGTAGGAACATCATAACTGCTACCCGGGCCATTATAGATCGATTGCCAAATTAATGACCCTGTATCATCATACTTTTGGATGACCCAATCATAGCCATTTCCCGAGGAGGTAATAGAAGTTCCCGCTACATATATATCGTCTGATGCGTCAATAGCGACCGCCACACCATAATCCCTGTTATTATTAGTGTGATTATACTGGACCTGCCAAAGTACTGTTCCATCGGTTGCATATTTGGTAATAAGCATGTCCGTATTATTGGTAGTTACCATGGTATTACCAACTACAATTAGATTACCTGATCCGTCCAAGGCAGAGGAACTCCAGTCGATGGTATCAGGTGTGCCGGTTGAGTGTTCCCACAACTTAGCCACTAAAGTGGAATTGTTAAATTGGGCGTGAACAGTAATCGAATAAGTGACGAGTGACACAAATAATACAGAAAACAAATTAATAGTTGGACGAAGTTTTTTCATTATACTAAGTTTTATAAGTGAATAAATGCATTTACAAACTAAAAAAAGATACTGGAACAAGAAGGAAATAAAATTGAAATAATCAGCAGGTTGTTGAATGTTGGATATTGTTCAATGTTTAATAAATTTTCTTACCGTTCTTCCTTCATAAGTTTTTAACTCCAAAAAATAAACCCCAATTGGTAATAACGAAATTGAGCGTATTCCTGTGCCAACGCTTCATAAGTTGTGCGGAGAGGATGAAATGCGTCTATCCCTCCAACATCATATTTTTCTCTACGATACGCAGCTTGGCATACTTCAGCATAATCTTCTTCTGACCTACATCATTCAGAAAAAATATTGTTGCCATCTTGTCTTTTGCATTGCCTTCCAGTTGCAGCACCTTGCCGATACCAAACCGTTGATGTTCTACTTCCATGCCCACCTGAATCTTGCTGATGTCGGCTGCAACAAAGTCGCCGGTTGATTTGTGTACGTACTGTGGCGGCTTGATGACCGGCACCGTGACTTTGCTGAATTTTTCTTCCTGCGAGGAGGCGTGCATCTCGCGGTGCGGGAATTGCTTTTCGATCAACCGTTGATCTATTTCATCAATAAAACGGCTGGGTTCCGAATAAGTAAGGTTTCCATATCGATACCTTGATGTAGCATAGGTCAGTGTCAGCTTATGTTCGGCGCGGGTAATGGCCACATAAAACAATCTTCGCTCCTCTTCCAGCTCCTCACGGCTGCCCATGGCCATCTGGTTGGGAAAGAGGTTTTCTTCCAGCCCCACCACGTATACGCAGGCGAATTCAAGTCCTTTGGCCGAATGAATGGTCATCAGCTTCACGCGGTCCTCTTCACCATTGTCTTTATCGGCATCCGTAAGCAGGGTAATTTCCTGCAGGTAGGCGCCGAGACTTTTGTCAAGGTTTTTTTCATTCAGTATTTCACCATCCACCGTCACCCACTCCTGCTCAATCGGATCCTTGCCTTCTTCAAACGGAGCACGCTCGGTAAATTCCTTAATACCATTCAGCAATCCCTGCATATTTTCATAACGGCTCAGCCCTTCAATCGTTTTGTCGTTATACAGTTCATTCAGCAGTCCCGATGATTTAGCGATGTGTGAGGCGAGATCAAACGCATTATGTGTTTTAAGCATAATCGCAAAACTTTTAATCTTCGTCACAAATTCACTGATGGCATGTGCTGCCCTGTTGCCGGGCATCAGCTCATTATAATGTTCCAGCACTTCCCAGAGGCGCATGCCTTTTTCATTGGCGGTGAGCAGACATTTTTCAATGGTAGTCTGCCCGATGCCGCGCGTGGGATAATTGACAATGCGTTTCAAAGATTCTTCATCGAAGTGATTGACTGCGAGGCGCAGGTAGGCCAGCAGGTCCTTAATCTCTTTGCGCTGGTAAAAAGAGATACCGCCATACACCACATAGGGAATATTAAGGCGGCGCAACGCTTCTTCAAATGCACGTGATTGCGCATGTGTTCGGTAGAGAATCACAAAATCACGGTTCATCCGCTGATGGCGCATCTTTTCTTCAAAGATGCCATCCACCACCATTCGGCCCTCATCATTATCACTTCCCGCCCGCAGCAGTTTAATCTTCTCTCCTATGTGGTTATCCGTCCAGATCTGCTTGGTGATCTGCATCGTATTGTTGCCGATCACCTTATTGGCGGCATGAACGATGTGCTTGGTGGAACGATAATTCTGCTCGAGCTTAAACACCTGCAAGTCCGGGTAATCCTTTTCAAAATTGAGGATGTTCTCGATGGTGGCACCGCGAAAGGAATAAATACTTTGGGCATCATCACCCACTACGCAGATGTTGTGATGAACATCGCCGAGTTTTTTTACAATCGCATATTGAGCGCCATTGGTATCCTGAAACTCATCAATCATGATATAGCGGAACCGTTGCTGATACTTGTGTAAGGCGTCGGGAAATTTATCGAGGAGGTAATACATTTTATACAATAAATCATCGAAGTCCATGGCCCCCGACAGGAAACAACGTTTCGTGTATAAGGCATACAGCATCCCGATTTTAGGCCGGCCGGCAGCGGCATCATCCGCCATGATGCTTACATCCTGCTGGTAATCGTGAGGACTGATCAGGCTGTTTTTGGCAGCAGAAATCCGGTTGAGAACGATGTTGGGTTTATAGAGTGAGTCGGGCAGCCCCTGCTCTTTAATAATCGTCTTGAGCAATCCTTTTGAATCATCTGTGTCATAAATAGTGAAGTTGGAAGGATAGCCAAGCCGCTCTGCTTCATAGCGAAGAATGCGGGCGAATACACTGTGAAAAGTACCGATGTACAGGTTGCGCGCTTCATTACCCATGATAAGGCTGATGCGCTCCCGCATAGCTGCTGCCGCTTTATTGGTGAAGGTAAGCGCCAGTATACGGAAAGAATCCACCTTTTGCTCCATCAGGTAAGCGATGCGATAGGTAAGCACGCGTGTTTTGCCGGAGCCAGGACCAGCCACTATCATCACCGGGCCTTCGGTAGCCATCACAGCCTGCCGTTGCACCTCATTCAATTGATCAAGATAACTCATCGCTTCAAAAATAGGATATGGGGGATAATAGTTACTGGTAAATTTTCAACAAAAAACTGGACCGGTAAAACCAGACAGGTTGATTTATCGCTTCGCCATGCGGTCGATGGCTGCCAACAAAAGCGGCACTGTTTCATTTTGAAGCAATCGATTCATTTGTGCTTCATCCCTGTTTTCTCCCAGCCTTTTTCTTGCCTTTAACAAATAGCTGAAACCAAGTTGTTCTTTCGTGGCCGGTGGCAGCGCGGAGATTTTTTTCAGCAGGCGGATAAAGGCAAGATTCAGTGTATTGACATACGCTGCAGTAACATCAGTGCCGCCATCAATGATCCAGCGGCTGATGGAGTTAAAATAATTGGGCAGGGAAATGTAAAAACTTCCGAAGCCAATATATTTCTCCAGTGTAATAACCCGGTGGGCGAAATTCCCGGGCATGAATAAGGTCCTGTTTTCCGATACGATAAACCAGTGTGCACTGGGAAGCGACAGGAATTTTTCAATGGTAAAATGTGCTTCCTCTTCCACTACATCGAAAGAACAATCTTCAAGGCCCCGCTCGTGTCCTTCCAGCCTGTCCCAGGCAAACCATAATTTTTTACCGGTGAAGCAGTGGTTGCTTCCATCTCCGTCATCCGTATGTGAATCGCTGAATATTCCCCTGGAACTGATGACCATGGTGAGCATTTCGAGAAAAG
The DNA here is from genome assembly GCA_044227805.1 of Chitinophagales bacterium. Classification (GTDB taxonomy): domain Bacteria; phylum Bacteroidota; class Bacteroidia; order Chitinophagales; family UBA10324; genus JACCZZ01. The sequence continues at coordinate 14,994 of JBGAWA010000067.1, forward strand.
ATAATTCAGCAGAGAACCTTGGCAGCAGGTTAAAGTAACTGACAGCATCCGCGTCAATATGATTAAATAAACGGGTTCCCCTGAAATGCAAATCAGTAACACCAAAACGCGACCGGCCTCTTGTCCAGCGATCCACGGCGTCCCTGACAGTAACCTTTAATTCGGTATGTTTTAGCCCTGTCCTGATTTTAATGCGTTCTTTCTGGGGCAAGTAGTTACGCAACAACGATAAAAGGTAGTTGACCTTGTCCGTTTCCGGCGGGACCTTCAGTGATACCGGATAATCATGGAAGACTATTGTTTTGCCTTCCAACATGCTGCTGAAAAGTTTATCTCTTGTATATTTTTCTGGTGCAAGAAATTTTGCTGACAAGCTTTTGATATCAGCCGGAGAAAAATTCAGGGAACGGTCAAACTGTAATGCTTCTTGTATAGCCTCTATGGGTATCATGGCGGGCAGCTTGAATTATCCTTTGTGGCTGGTGGTAAAAATGGAAGAACTTCTCTTGCGGCTGCAGTCAAATATAGTACGATTATTAATTTTTTGACCCGGTGATTACCCTGGATTTTGCAACCCACATTTTGCAGTGCAGTACAGCAAAGGTTTTAATCCTGAGAAAGAATTGCTTTGTGTTTGCGAATAAATTTTTTCTTTCAAAAATGAGTATTCCCATAGCGGTTCTAAGTGGCAGTGAAAGAGGAGTTTTCTATTGGAAAATCAGGAGCTAATAAAAAAGCCGGGAAGTAGATTCACCACCCGGCTTCAAAAAAAACTAACAGCACAACTTTTACTTCGACAATAGTTTAGCGTGTGCTGCTGCAAGGCGTGCCACCGGAACTCTTGGACCGGAGCAGGAAACATAATTCAGTCCTATTTCATGGCAGAACATGATGGAAGATGGTTCACCGCCATGTTCACCACAGATGCCGACTTTAAGGTTGCTGTGATTTTTGCGGCCATCGTTCACCGCCATGCTCATCAGTTTTCCCATTGCCTTTTTATCAAGCATCTCAAACGGGTTATCTTTCAAAACACCATTGGAAATATAGAACGGCAGAAATTTATTCTCCGCATCTTCCCTTGAGAAGGAGAACGTTGCCTGTGTGAGATCATTGGTTCCGAAAGAAAAGAATTCCGCAACATTCGCCAGTTCATCGGCTTGCAGGCAGGCGCGCACCACTTCTATCATGGTGCCATACTTAAACTGCAGCCGTATCTTATTAGTGTCTTCCACTTTTTTCCTGATCTCCTCCACAAATACTTTCACCTGTTCCAGTTCTTCGGCGGTACAAACCTGCGGCACCATTATTTCCGGCCTTACATCCATTCCTGCCAGCTGGCATTCGGCAGTGGCTTCCAGTATGGCTTGTATCTGCATCTTATAAATTTCCGGAAAACTCAATCCGAGCCTGACACCTCTGTGTCCCAGCATCGGATTCACTTCATGCAGCTCGCGCACTTTTTTTAACATCTGCACTTTCTTCTCAATCGCTTTTTCCACGAGCTCCACGCCGGCAGGCGTAAAAACGGTTCGGCGGCGCGGTTGACCATGCTGAGATCGCCATCAATCAAGCGCAGGCTGCTGAACAAATCGGTTACCCCACTGACGGTACCTCTCAGGTTCCTAAGATGTTCCAGCTCATCTTTTATCACATCAGCCGTTGGCAGAAATTCATGGATGGGCGGATCGAGCAACCTCACGGTTACCGGCTTTCCTTTCATGACAATGAAAATTTCCTGAAATCTTTGCGCTGAATATCTTTCAGCCTGCTGAGCGCTGATTCGCGTTCATCTTTTGTTGACGCCAGTATCATTTCCACCACGATGGGTAACCGGTCGGCATCATTAAACATTCTTTCCGTACGGCAAAGTCCGATACCCATTGCGCCATAGGCCAGTGACTTTTCAGCAGCAGCCGGCGTATCTGCGTACGGCAAATACCTGAGAACGCCGCACATCATCAGCCCAACTCAACAAAGTTTTCAGCTCCTGAGAGAAGGTGGGTTCTACTGTTGGTATCATTCCTTTATATACAAAGCCGGAACCACCGTCAATGGTGATATAATCTCTTCATGTAATATCTTTTTCACCAATCTCTGCCTGTCTGAGTTTTACATCTACCTTAATTCCTTCGGCTCCTGCCACCGCAGGAAAACACCCATCTTTTCACCACCGCTGCATGCGATGTTTGCCTCCAGCTCCGTGAGGATACCCTGTGACGCAAAGAAACCATGGATGTCTTCCGGCTTGGTTTCTTCCCGTACCAGGATCACCTTATCTCCGGCGCGGCCGAGCAACTCTGCCCGGTCCGCATCAAATACAACATGGCCCGAAGCGGCTCCGGGGGAAGCCGGAAGGCCCTGGGCTAATGGTTCGGCTTTAAAATTCGGGTCGAGACGCGGATGCAGCAATTGTTCCAGTATGTCCGGTTTGATACGAAGCAATGCCTGTCGCTTGTCGATCAGTCCTTCTTCCACCATTTCCACAGATGTACGTACCATGGCCGTAGTGTTCATCTTACCATTGCGAGTCTGCAGACAAAAGAGCACTCCTTTTTCAATCGTGTATTCGAAATCCTGAATCTCTTTGTAATGTGCTTCCGGCTTGTGACGCAACTCCTCGAGTTGCTTATATAAACCCGGCATCTCAACGGCCAGCTGTGCAACAGGCTTAGGCGTACGAATGCCAGCCACCACATCTTCACCCTGCGCATTGGTAAGGTATTCACCAAACATCACATTCTCCCCGGTTCCCGGATCACGGGTAAATCCCACGCCGGTAGCACAGTCATTGCCCATGTTTCCAAACACCATCGTTACCACATTCACCGCTGTACCGTTTGCCATGGCCGGTGTGATCTTAAATTCCCGGCGGTAGTCTACCGCCCGTTTACCCATCCACGAGTTAAATACTGCTTTGATAGCTATTTCGAGTTGTTCATAAACATCTTCCCGGAAAGGGCTTGCCGGTATGTTCGCGGACTACCGTAGAAAGCGGTTGCTGATTTCCTGCAGGTCGGCGGTATTGAGTCCACTACGCATCCACCAGTACGCCGGCTCTTTTTTCTCTTCAAAATGAACATCAAATTTTTCGTCGGGGACACCGAGTGCCACCTTTCGAAGAAGTTGAATCCGGCCTACGGTAAACATCGCGAAGCGCTCGTTGTTTGTTTGTTTGATAGATCCTCTTAATGTTTTCGAATTGAGGCCGAGGTTAGAGATAGTATCATGCAAGGCATCGACATCGCAAGAACGGACGCACTGAAACAAGTAATGGATTTTCCGGCTCGCCGAATTTCTTGCCGGTAGTCTTTTCCAGCAGGTTCATGTTTGTTCTCACTTCATCCATTAAACCATTGGGCGGCATAAGGTTTCTGCAAAAGAAGCAGGCGAATTTACCTGTGCTTACCACGAAGCCTGGCGGAACATTGAGGCCTATTTGTGTCATTTCACAAGGTTCGCTCCTTTGCCGCCCAGTAACTGTTTATTTTTTCCATCGCCGTCCTTGAAGGCGAAAACAAACTGTACCGGTTTATTTTTAGGTTGAACCGGAGTAGCCGGTTCCAACAGGTCAGAAGTTTTCATAGCTGAATTGTATTTATGCATTAAATAATGCAAGTTATCCTGTGCCTGAAAGATGAAATCATGACATTAATCAGGTTTACCGGAGATTAAAATCATGTTTTGAAAAATAGAAGATAATGGCCTGCGTCGCTTTTAATAAGTGTAACAGGCGGTTTGGCAAGCGAAAAGGTTTGCGGTATGAAACAGGATTCTACTGTTCCGCCTCATTTGCATAGCGGTTCTTATAAATAAAAAATACGGGTTAAATTTGCGGACAAATAACTCGTTTATGAAACAGATTCGTTTGCTGATTATCGTCTTACTAAGCGTTGCCTTCACCGGCCGCCTGTTTGCGCAGGAAGCCGCTTACTATGGAAAAAAGATTGATGAAAAGGATGCCATGTCTATGGCAAGACTTGAAAAGGCAATGGAAGGGAAAGACAGCCTGCAGGTAAAAGTGACGGGCACCGTGGTGGAATGCTGCCAGGCTAAAGGTTGCTGGATGACGATTGACAAAGGTGATGGAACCACTATGCGTGTAAGATTTAAAGACTATGGATTTTTTGTACCGAAAGACAGTGGCGGAAAAACTGCGGTGATGGAAGGCACTGCCATGGTTCAGACTATTTCAGTGGATGAGCAACGGCACTACGCCGAAGATGCCGGCAAATCAAAAGCGGAGATCAAGTCCATTAAAGAGCCAAGCCGCCAGCTGGTTTTTGTTGCCGATGGCGTCATACTCAAGTAGGTGCAAATTAACAGGTATACACATGGGTTCGCCATACAGGTCAAACGCTGTGCCGGCTGATGCAGATAGTGGCAAAATCACCGATGCGCAGATAGTGTTGAGTGGCATCTATGGAAGTACTTCATTATCCCACCTGGAATCAGATTTCGTTCGCCCGATAAAAAAATTGCCTTCTTTCCGGTCTATCAACACGCGAAAGACCTTGCCTTCTTTCAACTGATTGAGCGCTGATGAAATTTCTTCCTGCGCTTTCATGACGCGCGATGCCCGCTGTTGTTTTTCTCTTCCGTTAAGGTATCCTTCAGCGCATATCCCGTAGTGCCTTCTTCCGCCGAATAGGTGAAGACACCCACCCGTTCAAATTTCATCTCTTTAAGAAATTCAATCAGCTCCGCAACATCACTTTCTGTTTCCCCCGGAAATCCCACGAGCATAGTTGTCCGCAAAGCAATGCCAGGCACCTGCTGACGGATGGCAGCAATCAATTCATATTTCCCTTTTTGTAATCTGCCTGCGCATGCCGGCGAGTACGTTATCGCTGATGTGCTGCAATGGAAGGTCTAAGTAGTTACAGATGTTTCACCGTTCCGGATCACTTCGAGTATTTCAACCGGAAATTTACTTGGATAAGCATAATGCAGTCGGATCCATTCCAGTCCCTTCATCCTGACAATGCTTGCAGCAATGCAGCCAGACGGCGTTCTTTGTAAAGATCTAATCCGTAATAGGTCAATTCCTGCGCTATCAGGATAACTTCCTTAACGCCGTTGCGCACCAATCCTTTTGCTTCGGCAACAATTTCTTCCATCGGTTTTGATATATGCCCGCCACGCATTAATGGAATGGCACAGAAGGAGCAGGTGCGGTTACAGCCTTCAGAAATTTTGAGGTAGGCATAGTGTGGCGGATTGATGAACATCCTTTCACCAATCAGCTCATGCCGGTAATCTGCGCCGAGCTTATGGAGAAGCGCCGGCAATTCCATGGTGCCAAAGTAGGCATCCACTTCCGGTATCTCCACTTCAAGCTCTTGCTTGTATCGTTCGCTTAAGCAACCGGTAACATATAATTTTTTAATGGCCCCTTTGCTTTTTATGTCCGCATATTCGAGTATGGTGTTGATGGACTCTTCCTTTGCACGGTCGATAAAGCCGCAGGTATTGATGATGACAATATCGCTTGACGCATTTTCCTTTTCATGCGTAACATCGAAGGCATTGGCACGCAGTTGCCCCATCATCACCTCGCTGTCCACCATATTTTTTGAACAGCCAAGTGTAATTACGTTTACGGTCGGTTTATGATTTGATTTTGTACGCATTATTTCTTTTCAGCAAATTTCAATCAACAATGATCCCGCGATGCTCACTAACTTTTCCCTTCGAACAGTGAGTCTACAAAAGCGTCGCGGTCGAACACCTGCAATTGATTTATTTTTTCTCCCACGCCAATGTATTTTACCGGAATCCTGAATTGATCGGCAATGCCAATCACCACGCCCCCTTTGGCAGTGCCATCTAACTTGGTGAGCGCAATAGCGGTAACTTCCGTCACCGCTGTAAATTGTTTGGCCTGCTCAATGGCATTCTGACCGGTAGAAGCATCCAGTACCAACAGCACTTCATGCGGTGCATCCGGCATCACTTTCTGCATCACCCGTTTTATTTTTCCGAGTTCATTCATCAGATTCACCTTGTTATGCAATCTGCCTGCGGTATCAATGATGATCACATCCGTACCACGGCTCACTCCGGATTGCAACGTATCGAAAGCCACCGCAGCCGGGTCCGCTCCCGTAGGCTGCTTCACAATCGGAACGCCGGCGCGTTCACTCCAGATCGTGAGCTGATCTACTGCCGCTGCCCTGAAGGTATCGGCGGCGCCCAGCAATACGTTTTTCCCCTTTTGCTTGTATTGATGCGCGAGTTTTCCAATAGTAGTCGTCTTGCCAACACCATTCACACCTACCACCATAATTACATAAGGATGAAGAGTGGCAGGAATATCAAATTCCCCGGTTGCGCTTGCAGATGATTCAGATAAAAGCTGCACAATAACTTCCTTCAGAATGCGGGTAAGGTCATTGGTGTTCAGATATTTGTCTTTTGCCACCCTTTCTTCCAGTCGCCTTATAATTTTAACCGTTGTGTCCACTCCCACATCAGAAGCCACCAGGGCCTCTTCCACATCATCCAGCGCGGCATCGTCAATCGTTGACTTGCCGGCCACCGCCTTAGCCATTTTGGTGAAGAAGCTTTCCTTGGTTTTTTCCAGTCCTTTGTCGAGGTCTTCTTTCTTCTCTTTGCTGAAGAATTTAAACAGTGCCATGGAATAAATTTTTTGTACTGTATGAAAGTCGCACACCTACTTATTTCAACCGGCGATTTTATGGGAAAATCTCCGTGCGCCTCGAATCAGAACTGCAACATGCGGGTTCAAACAAAAAAAGCCCCTCCCAAATGAGAGAAGCTTTCTGCATTTCTGTAAGGGAAGGTTTATTGACCGTTGGCCAGGAATTCCTTCACCTTGTCTTTATGGATCATTTTCTCCTTAAACACATAGGCACCGGTTTTATCGGAGCGCTCAGAAACGATCACACGCACAAAGGCTTTAGATGCTGCCGATTGTGCGGCATCTTTTACCACCTTCGCGTTCTTGGATACTTTACCTGCATCTTTTGCCATGGCTGTATTTATTTAATTTCTTTATGAACAGTGTATTTCTTCAGAATAGGATTATACTTCTTCAATTCGATACGGTTCGGCGTATTCTTCTTGTTTTTGGTGGTGATGTACCGTGAAGTTCCCGGCATACCGGTGGTCTTATGCTCCGTGCATTCCAAAATCACCTGCACCCTGCTTTCTTTTTTTGCCATTGTTTCTTGTTACGCTTAACTCTTAAAAAATTGATTTTTCCTGATGATGACTCGCTCCGGTTACTGCTTATACGGAAACGCCATTGTCTTTCATTTCTTTCAACACAGCCGAAATGCCCTTTTTGTTAATGGTGCGGATGGCGCTCGTCGAGATCTTCAACTCAATCCAACGGTTTTCTTCCGGGATAAAAAACCGCTTCTTCTGCAAATTCGGCATAAAACGGCGGTTTGATTTGATGTTGGAGTGCGACACTTTATGGCCGCTCATCGACTTCTTTCCGGTTACTTCACAAACTTTCGACATGTTGATAAGTTTAAAAATGGACGGCAAAGATAGCACAAGTTTCCTTTTCTGCAAACCGTAGCTTAATAGTTGTTTTCAGGCATCTGCCACCTGTTACGCGTCGGCTGACAGATTACCAATAGAGTAGCATGCCTTTTTCAAAAAAGCCGTCTGATCAGTACCGTATTCATGTTGCTTCTTCAGGATGCTCCTGCAACTCCCGCATATTCAACTTCCGGATAGCGGGTGACAGCCAGGCGGTGACCATGACAATAAGAATCGTCATGGTTCCTCCAAAAATAACCGAGGGAACAAGGCCCATCAACTTTGCCGCTAATCCTGACTCGAAAGCACCAATTTCATTGGACGATCCAACAAAGACATTGTTTACGGCTGAAACACGACCCCGCATATGGTCAGGCGTCAGTAGTTGCAGTATGGTTCCGCGGATAATCACACTGACATTATCAAAAGCGCCGGTGAGCATCAGCAGGAAGAGGGAGAGATAGAAGTTCACAGAAACGGCAAAACAAATAGTAGCCAGCCCAAAGCCGGCTATAGCCAATAGCAGGTTGATACCTGCCTTCATCATGGGTGGACGGTGCGCTATGAAGAAACCGGTTAAGACTGAACCAACGAATGGCGCGGCCCTCAGAATACCCAATCCTTCCGGCCCTACTAACAGGATTTCAGCGGCAAAGACCGGCAGCATAGCCACTGCGCCTCCAAATAATACGGCAAAAAGATCAAGTGACAAGGTGCCCAGTATTACGGGACGGCTGAATACAAAGCGCACACCGGCGGTGAGTCCATTCAGCAGCGGCTCTTTACGACCGCTTTCCGGCAATGGCCTTGATGGGATCAACAGAAAAAGAGAGCAATTCACCAGGAGAAAGACACAGAGTACGCCGTATGCCCAGCCGATGCCGGCAAAACCATAGAGCAGTCCGCCAATGGCCGGCCCTGCTATGGCTGCCAGCTGCCAGGCATTGGAGATCCAGGTTATGCCATTGGCAAAAAGATTCCTG
>JBGAWA010000068.1:0-24465 GCA_044227805.1 Chitinophagales bacterium
CGGTGATTGCCGTGGTGAGATGGTCATCCGTGTAGATGCCGGGTGAAAATAATTTTTCTTCTTTTCCATCGGGAAGCAGGCGGTAATAGGTGTTGATTTCATTAAACGCATTCTTCAGCGCGACTACACTGCCATCCGGCAAATAATGAGGGAAGCGATAGTTCGTATAAATACCTGAAGAGGTATCTGAAATGGCAGCAGAAGCGGTCAGTGTAAGAGATTGATCGGTGATCTTGAAAATACTGTCGAGGTCGTGTAGTGTTGCGGCATACAATTGACGAGGCGTTAATCCGGTTACGTGCTGCAGGCTTCTTCCAAAGGGATAGAAAAATCCTTTCTTGTTGTAGGTTTCGTCAAGCACTTTTCTCCAGGTATCATCCGTAAAACGGGTGCGTGCTTTCGTTACCATGTAGTATCCAATCCGATAAGGATTGGGAACGAAATCTTTGTACGATGACCAGGTTCCCACATCATATCCGAAAGGTTTACCGGATATGAGCAAGGCACGGTATTCCATATTGAATGACGGTAGTCTGCCACGGCCCCCTTTGGTAAAAATTGTTTCATTGATAACAGCGTCACCTTCGCGAAACCAGAGTGGTTGTGTGAAAAGTGTGTTTAACAACCAGCCTGTCTGTCCCATTAATACTTTGTAGGGAATGGTGAAGCCTTCATTGGCTTCAGAAAATTGCTGCGTGTGACGGTATTCGTGCGCAATGAGTGCGTCTGCCCATGGCACCGGGCCTAAAAAAAAATTTTGTGGCGGCGTCAGATAATATTCATTGCGCCAGGGTGCCGGTGTGCTGAAACCGCCGGGCAGCGTGGACAGGTTCTGCAGTATGGCGGTGACTTTTTTAGTATGGCCGGTGCCGGCAATACTTTGGTCATGCAGGCGTGCATAGTTCATCACTCCTGCCGCACGAAAAGCAGCGGTCTCTAACCCTTCGGGATAAATAATACGGCCGGTTGCAGCCTGCAACTGATACCATTTTATAGATGGCGGATCAATGCCTATCCTGCCTTGTGGTTCCTCCTGTCCGAACACCGCCAGCCAGTGCAGCAGGAGTATCAGCAGTGGCAGGTACCTTTTTTCCATTGGCAATGATTCAACAGGTAATAACGGATTTCTGATGAAAGGTAACAAGTGAAAAGTTAAAACATGATTCTTCACCTGGAAATCCGGATTGAAACGGAAGCAGACAACCTGTAACCATAAAAAACAATTGCTGCATCATCCTACATGCAGGAAGAAAGACCTTACAGATATAGTTGAATATTTCTATTCGCCAAAGTCAGCAGGACAGTGGGCTTATGTATGACATTCTTCTTAAACATGTAGATGACCGCTTTAAACCTTGTTTTGCCCGATTGGGCGGGCATTTTTTGTGGATTCAGTGAAACAATAAGAAATTTAATGCAGTAAAATCACCAGCCGCTTTTTCAGCCCACTCGTCAAATTATTAAGTTTCATGACAATCATTTACCCGGGCACTATTAATTATCGAAAATATGATGGCTGTGCTGTATGGATGGTAATGAGTTTATTGTTTTGGCTGACCATTCCCGCTTTACAGGTTGCAGCGCAGCAACATGCATCAGCCACTGTGCCTGTTGCATCAGCGGTTGCAAAATCCAGGTTTATTCATGGAGAAAATATTCAGACAGGATCTAACCTGGCTTCCACGGCAACGACTTTTATCAGTAATATAGGTCAATATGGCGATACACTTGCAGGAATAGCTGGTATGGGAAAGATCCTATACGGCTATGAGGGTTTCGGAATGCCGGTATTGTTTACGCACCGTGGGCTGATTTATTTACAGCGAATAGTAAAGCAACCGTCAGAAGAAGCAAGGGAAAAAATGGAGCAAAAAGGCATGCCGGAGGAGGAGATATTGTTCGCAGGCGATGTAAAAGAAAGAACCATTACGATGCGATGGTTGAATGCGAATCCACAGCCGGAAATTGTGGCAAGTGATGCAGGAACCGGATACTTTACCTATGGCAGATTACCGGACAAAGCGTTGTCGTACAAAAAAATCACGTACAAAGAATTATATCCGGGAATTGATATTGAATATTGTTTTTCGGCAAGCAACACAGCAGGATTTGAATACAAAATAATTGCACAACCTGGTGCGGATATCTCTGTGTTGCAGCTTGAATATGGCGGTGATGTGGAGAGTATCAGGAAAGATAACACGGGTGGAATAACGGTGAAAACGGGAATTGGAAGAATTACCGAAAGCGCACCGGTTGCTTACTATGCTGATGACGGCAAGGCCAAAGTGGCGTTGTTGTCCACCATCGAAAAACGGATGCTTCGGTTTACAGCGCCTGCAGGGTATGACAGGCATCGCGCGCTTATTATTGATCCATTCATCAGTGCCGCCACCAATCTCACCGGCACCAATGCAGGCAAAGCAAAGGACGTTGACTTTGATTATGCCGGAAATATTTATGTCACCGGTGGAGGGGATGGAAATGTTTATCAATTGGCGAAGTACAGTGCTGCAGGTACCTGGCAATGGACTTTTAATGGATCGCTTTCCATTCCCTACTGGACATTCGGCACCTACTACGGCGGATGGGTAGTTGAAAAAAACACCGGCAGTACCTATCTCGGGCAGGGGTTCAATTTCTCAACAGGGTTTGCCATCGTCAGGATTAACACGGCGGGCTTATACGATAACTACATCACCACCACCAATGTAAATTTCAGGGAAGACTGGAAGATGTACTGGAGCTGTAACAGCGGCGTGCCCAAAATCCTGATTGCAGGTGGTGGCACTAATTCCAATATCAATTTCGGTATTTGCTCACCTCCTTCCACCGTGCTTTCCTCTTTGAATGTTACCAATATAGCCTACAGTACCTCTTACGGCTGGGCGCAGGATATAGCCGATATTATCATTGACCCTGTTACCAATGATATGTATACGATTTACGGTTCGCTGATAGGTACCCCGCCACTGTGCAATATGATTTATAAAAATCCTTCGCCTTATAGTGGCGCATCCGTATCCTGGAGCGTGAACTCCGGTTTTACCGTCATACAGGAAATTGCCAACAGGCCTTATATGTTGGGTGGTACCATAGAAAATTCCTGCAATGTATTCGCTATCAATTCTTCGTACCTGTTTTATTGGGATGGAAGAAACCTGAAAGCCATCAATAAAGCTACAGGTGCCGGGGTAGGGGCTGCATTAACTGTTTCGGCGAATACTGCATTATGGAGCGGTGGAATTATCGCTGACGAATGCAATAATATTTATGTAGGATCCATCAATGGAACCATCAAGGTTTACAAGTTTAACGGTTCCGCCTTTGATGATGCCGCAGAACCGGATATTACTGTTACAGGATATACCACAAAGTCAGTTTATGACCTCGCTTATGATGAGGCAAACACCCTCCTCTATGCCAGTGGAGATGGATTCGTGGCATCATTTGATGTGACAACTTATGGATGCGCCAATACATCATATACCATCACGCCACATCCGGATTGCGCGACGGCATCGGTTACCACCACAATCAGCCCGGCGCCCCCAACCGGCTCTGTCGTCACTTATAACCTTTACAATGGAAGCACATTGGTGGCCAGTAATTCATCAGGCACCTTCACCGGCCTAACACCCGGAATAACCTATTCGATCATCGCCTATGTAAATCAAACTTGCAGCGGAACTTCCGCTACCGCTGATTTTACTTTGCCGGGTCCGCAACTTTCCTTTAGCAGCACCAACACGGATTGTGGAATCAACACAGGAACAATTTCCGCTTCCGGCAGCGGCGGGTCATTGCCGTATAGTTTCAGCATAGATGGTGTGACCTTTCAAAGCAGCGGAAATTTTACCAGCCTTGGCGCAGGGGTGTATACACTTACAATTAAAGATGCGAGCGGATGCAGCACCACGGCTTCAGTCATTATCGTAAAACGCAAACGGCCCGACACTTTCCTTCAGCAAAACGGATGCTTCCTGTGGCAGTAATAATGGAACCATTACAGCCATCGGTGCCGGCGGTACTGCACCCTTGCAGTACAGTATCAATGGTGTCACTTTTCAAAGCAATAATTTCTTTACAGGGTTGCTGGCCGGTACCTATACACTGACTGTTAAGTGCAAGTGGCTGCACCAACAATGTATCGGTAACAGTGCTCAATGTGGGTGGCCCCACGCTGACAGCTACTCCGGCCACGACCTATTGTAACAGCAGCAACGGCAGTATTACTGCACTGGCAACAGGTGGAGCCTTACCGCTTCAATATAGTATCAATGGAAACACTTTTCAGAGCAGTAATGTGTTTAACGGACTGTCCGGTGGAACTTACACGGTTACCGTTAAGGATGCCAATGGCTGTATCGCCACAGTTACAGTAACCGTTGCCAATTCAACCGGCCCAACCGTTACCGCTGTTACCACTACCGCGCTGTGCAATAACAGTAATGGCACCATTACCGCCACCGGTTCAGGTGGAACAGCGCCCTTGTCGTACAGTATTAATGGTGTCACCTTTCAGTCCAGCAGTTTTTTCGGCGGCCTTCCGGCAGGATCCTATACCATAACCGTGAAAGACGCCAATGCCTGTACCGGCACAGTAACCGTTACGGTCAACAACTCCAATGCACCCACCGTCACGGCATCATCGGTTTCCGCTTCATGCAACACCGCTAACGGATCAGTGACCGCTGTAGGTGCCGGCGGAACAGCGCCACTGACCTACAGCATTAATGGTTTGACATTTCAGGCAAGCGGTTTTTTCAACGGCCTATTACCTGCCACCTATACGGTATTGGTGAAAGATGCGAATGGCTGCATAGGTGCAACAACCGTGACGGTGAGTAATACAGCGGGTCCTTCGGTAACGGCCACCGTGACACCTGTTTCCTGCGGCGCAACAGACGGCATCATAACAGCCAATGGAACGGGCGGTACTGGATTGTTGCAATACAGCATCAACGGTACTACTTTTCAAAGCAGCAACTTGTTTACCGGACTGGCTACGGGATCATATACCATTACCGTAAAAGATGCAAATGGATGCATCAGCACAACGACAGTTTCGATTTCCAATGCATCAGGATTATCGCTTACAGCAAGCTCCATAGCCACACCCTGCAGCGGGAACAATGGAAGCATAACAGCTACTGCAACAGGTGGCATAGGCACTTTACAATACAGTATCAATGGTATCACTTTTCAAAGCAGTAATTTTTTTAGCGGCGTCGCGGCTGGAACCTATACTGCCACAGTTAAAGATGCGAATGGCTGCACTGCTACTGCTACCGTGACAGTTGGAATTGTATTCGCGCCAACGGTTTCCGCTTCCGTGGTGAATGCGAATTGCAACAGCATAAATGGAATTATTACTGCTTCGGGTTCTGGTGGAACGGCCCCGCTGGAATACAGCATTAATGGTGTTACATTTCAGAGCAGCGGAATTTTTACCGGAGTGGCGCCCGGTTCCTACACGGTTACTGTTAAAGATGCCGCCGGTTGTACCGCCACCGTTGCTGTTACGATCAGCAATGTGGGCAGCGGGCCGGCGCCAACCATAGTAGTGAATAATGTGAAGGATGTGGATTGTGTAGGAACGGACCTGGGGAAAATAGTGGTGGCAGGAAGTGGTGGCTCCGGTAGCTACACTTACAGTATCGATGGTGTGACTTTTCAGGCAAGCGGGACCTTCAACAACCTCGTGGCAGGTACTTATACCATCACCATTTTGGATTCCAACGGATGTACCGCAACTGTCACCCTCACGGTCGGCACTACACCCGGTCCAACTCTTACTGCCACATCCACACCTTCCGTGTGCGGGAGCAGCAATGGAACAATCACGGCAACAGGTAGCGGGGCTGAACCACCTTTCAAGTATAAACTGGATGCTGGTTCTTACAGCTCCAATACCAATTTCCCTTTCACTTTTTCGGGGCTGGCCCCGGGCACCTATACCGTTACCGTGAAAGATAATGAAGGTTGCCTGGCAACAATCACCGTCACGGTACTGCCCTGAGTACCGGCGGACCTGCCGTAACGCTGGTGGCAACTGATGGAACCTGCGGCCTTGTCAACGGCAGCATCACCGCAACAGGCAGCGGAGGCACTCCTCCACTTACCTATAATCTTAACAATGGCACCTTCCAAAGCAGTGGCGCATTTACAGGATTGACAGCAGGAACCTATACGATACTGGTGAAGGATGCCACCGGTTGTCTTGGAGCCGCTGTTGCAACGATCACTAACAATGGCGGGCCATCACTTTTAGCGAGTAACAGCTCAGCTTCCTGCGGACTCGCCAATGGCAGCATCGTGCTGTCAGGCAGCGGAGGAGCGGCACCTTTACAATACAGTATCAACGGTACTACATTTCAGAGCAGCGGCACCTTTACCGGCCTTGCTGCAGGCAGCTATACGGTTTGGGTGAAAGACAACAACAGTTGTTTTTCCAGTACCACGGTAACGGTTGCATCCACAACGAACCCGAGTGTTACCGCTTATGCGATCGCAGCCACCTGCGGTAGTTCCAATGGTACCTTAGTAGCATCAGGTACTAACGGGGCATCACCTTATCAATACAGTAATAATGGATCAGCCTTTCAAAGCAGCGGAACATTCACCGGGTTGCCGGCAGGAGTTTATTCGGTTGTGATACAAGATGCCAATGGATGTCAGAACAGCACCAATGTATCAGTGGGTAACCTCACCGCGCCCACACTTACAACTGCAACAGTTGCTGCCAAATGTTCTACCGCCAATGGTACGATCACCGCTACAGCCACAGGCGGCGCCGCACCATTAACATATAGCATTGATGGGGTCACCTTTCAGGGTAGTAATATTTTCACCAATGTTGCAGCAGGAATTTATACCGTTACTGTTAAGGATAACAACGGTTGCATAGCCACCAAGCTGGCAGATGTGGCCAATATTGCGGGACCGGCGGCCATCAATGCAACCATTGTTGCCGCAAGCTGTGGAAACAGCAATGGAAAGATTACTGCTGTTGCAACCGGTGGTACGGCGCCTTTGCAATACAGCATCAATGGCGTTACTTACCAGGCATCCACCATTTTCAATTCATTGCCGTCAGCGTCTTATACCCTTTACGTGAAGGATGCCAATGGTTGTATCATCTCTGTTGGTGTAGCTGTCCCCAATCTTGCCGGTCCGCTTGTGAGTGCGACTGCAACTCCTACTTCCTGCTTCAATACCGACGGGACAATTACTGCTGTTGCCACAGGAGGAACTGACATCATCACGTACAGTAAAGATGGCATAACTTTCCAGGCAAGCAACATCTTCACCGGCTTGCCGGCAGCATCTTATATCATTACCGTAAAAGATGCCAATGGATGTACGAGCAATACCGGCATAACCATCAGCACTATCGCAGCGCCTGCTGTTACCGCAACCAGTACCGCTTCTGACTGTAGCGTGGCAGATGGTATCATCACGGCCACTGGTTCAGACGGCTTCGCACCCTACACCTATTCCCTCAATGGCACTACGTTTCAAAGCAATAATGTATTTAACAATATTGCACCGGGCAGCTACACGGTTACGATAAAGGATGCAAACGGTTGCATCAGCGCAACCACCGTAACGGTTGCGGCGGCAATCGGTACGACTATTACCTGGACTGGTACAGCAGGCACTAACTGGCATGACATCAATAACTGGGGTGGGTGTCAGATTCCGGACTGCAGTTACCAGGTGATCATTCCGGGTGCGCCAGTCAACCAACCATTGATCTCATTGCAGGATGCAAGTTGCAGAACGATTACCATTAATACAGGGGCATCACTCACTATCAGCGGATCGAAAACATTGTTGGTATGTAATGATTTTAATAACAGCGGAACATTTACTGCCGGAAATGGGACCACCGTTGTATTCCAGGATACGTGCCTCGGTTGCAGTGGCGGCATCGTCCATAATCAGTTATTAAGCGGTGGCATGACCGGCGCCAACAAATTCTGGAATGTGACAGTGAAGAAGCCGGCAGGAACAATGGTGACAGCAATGCAAGATATTGATATGGCCGGCAATTTCCTGGTAAGTGGTGCGGTAACGTTTGGCGGTGGATTTTCCGCCGCCGGACATTACCATAAGTTGGCGGGTAATGTTACTATTGAGTCGACGCCGGTGACGGCAACTTATGTGGCAGCAACCGTGCTTGAATTCAATGGCGTCACGCAAACCTATTTGAACAGGGGCATATTGGAAAGCGCGGTAATGAATCAAACCAGTGCCGGCACACTTACATTGCAGGATCACGGGCAGACAGGAACAGCATGGATGCAATTGTCATCTTCAGGAACACTTACACTGACAAGCGGGAAAATTGTAGCCGGATTTTCTCATACCACAGATAACAGGGTAGATCTTTTTAACAGAGCGGCGTCAGCGGTTACATCGGGAAATACGGTGAGCTTTATTTCTGGTGTGTTGCGAAGATATATGCCGGACAATGGCGCAACAGGTTCCTATGATTTCCCGGTAGGATCCGTGAACAAGGGATTTGAGCGAATCAATTTTACTATCACCAGTGCGTTGTCAAGTACAGTGGACTACTGGAATTTATTTTTTGATGAATCCATTGTACCGGCATCACCCCTTTTCGCTACAGAGTGTGGAGCGCAGTACCACAATGGTATCACGGCGTTGAATCATGGCGTCTGGACAGTACTATCTTCCCCTTCCGCCTTGGCCAGCGGAACATTCAATGTAACGGCCTACAACAAACTGGGCGACTGGACGAATGCCACCGGTTCAGGCTGGACCATACAATCCAATAACCTGCAAAGCAACACCATCACCGATTGGATGCTTACGCCTTTCCCGCAGTCACCATGCTTGGCACCGCCAGTTACGGCAGTTAAAAGAGCGGACATTGCTGCAGGTGTTTTATTCTCAACAGGAAATGCGGCCTGGCTGGCTTCCGCTCAGTCATCATCCATCATCTTACCGATTGAGCTGCTGAATTTTACCGCTATGGCTTTGCCGGGAAAGAGGGTGCAGCTCAACTGGGCAACCGCTACAGAATATAACAACGATTATTTCTCCATTGAACGGGCCGGTGAAGAAATGGGGTTTGCATTACTGGATACGATAGACGGTGCGGGTGTCAGTTATGCACCATTGACCTATCGTGCTTTTGATGAAGCTCCGTTAAACGGAGTAAATTACTATCGCCTGCGGCAAACGGATTTTGATGGTACTTATGAATTTTCCAATGTCGTGAGTGTGAAATTCGAAGAAGATAACTATATACATTGTTATCCGAATCCTGTCGCCAATCAGTTATTCATCAGCACCAATCAGCGCCTCCGCGCAATCAGGCTGATTGCCGTCACCGGCCTGGTGGCATGGGAAAGAGCGGGAGATTTTACAGGCGAAATTATGATTGATCTGTCATCACTTTCTTCCGGTTGCTATTTATTGCAGGCCATCAATCTGCAGGGAATGATGAACTCTCAACTGGTGGTAAAAGCAAAGAATGATAATGAATAAGCCCACGTTTGTTCAGCGGGTGGTTTCTTGAATGTTGTTATCCGCGATGCTCCTGTTCCGCATGACCATACATATAAAGCATCTTCCACCTACAACACCATGAAATTTTTCGGTGCCGGATACAGCTTGAATATCTTTTAATTTCTTGCTATATTGAGTAACAAGGAAACCGCAGGTTGCGGCGCTGCCTTGCAGTGATGCGGAAATTTTTTGCTGAAAAGGACGAGGTAAAAATTACTCATACAACAAAATATCAAGCCATGCCACAAATCAAACTGATCCCTCTCAACAAAGGTGAGTACTATGAAGAAGTTGCCAGGAAAAAAACCATATACATCCATCATACGGCGGGTGGTAACCGGCCTGACTGGACCATTGCCGGATGGAATGCGGACAAAACAAAGAAAGGCGAACAGCTGAGGGTGGCCACTGCATATGTGATTGGCGGAATTTCCACCACCGATAAGGATGCAAAATGGGACGGCGTGATCTGCAAATGTTTTCCGGAAGAAAAATGGGCACATCATCTTGGCACCACTGCCGTGAATAATGTTCAGCTGAACAAAGAGTCCATCGCGATTGAGATTTGCAATTACGGTCCGGTTAATAAATCAGCTAATGGCCTTTTCCTGAATTATGTGAACAAACCGGTTCCCAAAGAAATGGTAGTGGAATTGGCAAAGCCCTTCAGAGGATTTAAATTCTATCATAAATATTCTGATAAACAAATTGCTGCCTTAAAGGAATTGCTCGCCGACCTGTCGGTAAGATTCAGCATTGATCTAAGAAGCGGGCTTCAGCCGCTGTTGAATCAAAAAAAAGGCATGGATGCCTTCCAGGTAAACAAAGATGCACTGGCAGGCAAGCCCGGCCTCTGGACACATACCAATGTACGGACGGATAAATTCGATTGCTCTCCGCAGGATAATCTTTTGGCGATGATACAGAGCTTATAATACCGTCAGGTAGCGTGAAATCCTTCCTCAGTAATAGGCAGAACTCTATTGACAATTTTGTATCGCCGCATTTTCTATTCAAAACAGGACAGGCTTCATCCAGGCTAAATACTGCTTAAGGTTTATGAATCATTTTCTTTTTTATAAATGGAGTAAGCACAAAGCAGTTCATGCAAGCTGCAATGCAGGATGGTTCAACCCGGATTTTTCAGTGGAAAAATCCCGCTTCGCTGCGACTAAGAACTGCTAAGGGTTTGCTCAATTTGCCAAGAAAAGAAAATGTTTCACAAACCCTAAGCAGTGCT
The DNA here is from genome assembly GCA_044227805.1 of Chitinophagales bacterium. Classification (GTDB taxonomy): domain Bacteria; phylum Bacteroidota; class Bacteroidia; order Chitinophagales; family UBA10324; genus JACCZZ01. Next base: position 10,784 of record JBGAWA010000068.1, read on the forward strand.
GCGTCGAGGTTAAACCCGTTGCCGCTTTGAACTGCAAAATGTGGGTTCAATTCAAAAGCCTGTTGTAGCCCATAATTAATAATTTCCGCGGCTGGTGTTTCACAGCATAGCATGTGTGATAAAAGATGATTTTTTTCAATTATTGAAATTTGATTTGGTAATTTTGAAAAAGATAAATGGCCGGTGATAACCCGATTAAACGGCGAGCTTACAACGGCCCATACTATAACCCAATATTCTTCACACGGTAAAAACAAGACTCAAAATGAAAACAAGTGCAATTTTTTTATTCGCTTGCCTGATGGGCTTAAACGTGTTTGGCCAAAGCCAGGCAGAAACATTCATCAAGGAAGCACAGGACTATCTTGCCAAGAAGGATTTTAAACAGGCACAACTCAGCCTGCAGGATGCGATCAATGATATCAATGTGCTGATAGCGCAGGACATCGCGAAGTCGTTGCCGGCTGATGTTAATGGACTGAAAAAAGATGGAGAAGCAGATATTAATACCGGTGCTTTAGGAATGATAGGTGGTGGACTTACGATTTCTCAGAAATATAAGAATGCCTCGAATAAGGACAATAATGCAGAGGTGCAGATCCTCGCCAACTCGCCGTTGCTAACGAGCATGAATATGTACCTCAGCAACCCGAGCATGATGGGACAGGATTATAAAAGCGTGCGAATCGGAACACAGCGTGCAATTCTGAAATCTGAAACGGACGATGTTTATGACGATGCAGGCAACAGTAAGAAAATCAGGTCGAGTGAAATTCAGATTCCGCTGAGTCAGACACTCATCACTATTAAGGCAGATGGCTTTGCCACCGAGCAGGATGAACTGGCGTTTGCCAATAAGCTTGACATTGCGAAGCTGAAAGTGGCACTCGGCGAATAATTTATTTAACCAAGATTTTTCCATCGAGACCTGTCTCTTCGCGCCGACACAACTCCGCGAAGGGTCCGGTCATTTTTTTCAAACCCACATTTTGCAGTTCAAAACGACAACGGGTTTAACCCCGACGTAGAACTGCTTAGGGTTTGCGAAACATTTTCTTTTCTTGACAAATTGAGCAAACCCTTAGCAGTTCTGAGTCGCAGCGAAGCGGGATTTTTCCACTGAAAAATCCGGGTTAAAAGAAAATATTTCACAAACGATAGGCAGTGCTACCTTATGATTAAACCCTACGTTGATTTGAACGGCCCAATGAGGGTTTAATCGATCAGGTGCCGTTTCTGAAAAAGAGCATATTCGGCGTGCCGCATGATGTAAAGAATAAGTCAGGATGAGGAAGTACTGAACAAAGTTATTATGCCGCAAGCCTGCTATGCTTCGGTTGATTGTGCAATTACCATCCCTATTAAATCACAAGAAGCGGTGATAGTATAATCACATGACATATGTCATGTTTCATGGTGACCTCCATCATTTATCACCCTGCTTTCCTGCAATAGTATTGCCTCGCTTATATTTAACAGAACTTACCCATATGCAACCTGTTCTAATGGTCATATTCCTTTTACCGTTGCTTATCAGCGGGTTGCTGTTGATCTTCCCCGTAAGGATTTCAGGAATACTGGTAACCTGCGGTGCTTTCCTGCTAAGTGCTTTTTCAGTGTACCTGTTTTTCAACTTACGCGAACCTTTTTTCTTCACGGTGCCTGCCATGTTTAATGAAATAGCAACAGCGGCCGATGTATTGTTGTTGCTCTATTTTGGTTGGATGGGCCTGCGCGAAAGGAACAGGATAGTGTTGTTGCTTAGTGTTCTTCAACTGGCCATGTTGCTTTACCTGATAAATATTTTACCACATGAAACTGCCAGTGAGTTTATGGTAGACCGGCTCAGCGTTTTCATGTTCCTGCTAATTAATATCATCAGTGGTGTGATTGCTATTTATTCGTTACAATATATTGCAGAGGAAGATTGCAGTTCATTCAGGAGGAAATTTTTTCTTTCTGTCATGTTCTGGTTTATCGCCGTAATGAACCTGGCTGTTGCAGCTGATAACCTGGAATATTTCTTCCTGTTTTTTGAGCTCACCACGCTGGCTTCCTTCCTGTTTATCGGGTTCAGAAAGGATGAGGTGTCGGTTAACAATGCATATACGGCATTATGGATGAATCAGGTAGGCGGCCTGGCCATCTTGCTATCCATCTTTTTTATAGCCTTCAACGAGTATGGAGCCATCACCTTCAGCAACCTTCTCGCCCATGCTTCTGCCGAAGGCATCATGCTGCCACTGGCCCTGTTAGCTTTTGCGGCGCTGGTGAAAGGCGCGCAGATGCCATTCAGCAAATGGTTGCTGGGCGCCATGGTGGCCCCCACGCCGGTAAGTGCTTTGCTGCATTCCAGCACGATGGTAAAAATTGCACCATTCATGCTGCTGCGGCTTTCACCTGCCTTAAGAGACACGCCGGTTGCCATGGTAGTTATTGCCCTCACAGCCTTTGTTTTTGTGGCTGCCGCTATTGAATCGCTTTCACAGGATAACTTCAAAAGAATTCTCGCGCATTCCACTATCGCTTTGCTTGCATTAATGATGATGATGAGTGCCATCGGTTCACCGCTGACTATCGTGGCTGCATTGACACTCATGCTGTTTCATGGTATCGCTAAAAGCATGTTGTTTCTGAATGCCGGCATACTTGAGAGAGTTTTTCATATCAAGCAATCATCCGATATGGATCGGCTGGGCGAATCAGGCCCGTTCACGGCACTGGTTATTACGCTTGGTTTTATGTCATTGCTGTTGCCTCCATTCGGTGCCTTTATGGGAAAATGGCTGAGCATTGAAACATTGGGTGATTATGCGATGAACACCCGGTTATTCGGCGCTGTCATCATCGTCGCGGTTGCCTGTGGCGGCGCCGTGTTGTCGTTACTCTACTTTAAAGTACTCGGTTTGTTGATTTCCCGTTCCGGTGACAAGGACAGCATCCGGTTCGAGCATACAGGAACAATTTATTCAGCCACCACCTGGTTCTTGCTTTTGCTGACGATCATTAGTGCAGTTTGCCTTCCATTGATCATGATCAATGGGTTGGTGCCGGTGGCATCACAATTAATCGGACTGCCTGTAATCGTTGCTCTTCATGGCTGGAATCTTCAATTGGGCAGTATCACTTTATCGTTACTGCCGCTCCTGCTCACTTTTTTCCTGTTGCCCGGCACGGTGGTGGCAGCATTGTTTGTCCGGTTCCGTCATACAGACAGAGCAAAGGAATATATGTGTGGTGAAGACGTAGCATATTCCTTCTCGTCCTTTTACTTTTCCACCGATAAGGTATCGCCATACTTTTCAGGCATTGGTATTTTGTTTTTTGTTGCATTGATAATTGTCGCGATGTTGTAAAAATAAAATGAACAGCAAGCGGGCAAATAAAATAAAAGGTGATGATTGATGTATGGATCCGGATAGTATTGATTGTATCAGCGCCGATCATCGGTGGCCTGCTCTATGGTATGGAACGGATCATCAGGGCACGTATGCAAAGAAGAGTAGGACCACCGCTGCTGCAGCCTTTCTATGATTTCCTGAAGCTGGCCGGTAAGAGAAAAATGATCGTGCATTCTGCACATGCATTTCTCGGTATCATGCACTTTATTGCTTTATGGTTGGCCGTAGCGATCCTGCTGCTGGGCGGCGATCTGATTCTGGTGATTTTCCTGCACCTGCTCTCCACTGCCTTGCTGATCATGGCGGGCTTCAGCACACGGTCTGTCTTCAGCCATCTCGGTGCCAACCGAACAGCCATCAGCGTGCTGGCCTATGAACCGGTATTGATGGTGATTGCGGTTGCTGTTTTTATGCTTACCGGAAGCTTCACGGCTGCTTCCGTTTACAGTTATCCTGAGCCATTGCTGTTTAAGATGCCGCTTGCCTTCATCGCTTTGTTATTGATTCTTCCTATCAAATTGAAGAAATCTCCCTTTGATGTGGCAGAGGCACACCAGGAAATCACCGGCGGTGTTGAGCTTGAATTTTCAGGAATTTTCTATGAATCGGTGTTTACCGCGAAGTGGCTGGACTATGTTTTTTGTTATTCGCTTGTTTTTCTTTTTGCTGCCAATAACATATGGCTTGGAATTACTTTGGTAATATTCGTATTCCTGTACCTTAATGCATTGGATAATTCAACGGCAAGAGTGAATTACCGGCAAATGCTGCGTTTCTCGCTCACCATTGCTTTTTCCATTGCCTTCCTCAATTTAATCCTTCTCGTACTACCATGAACCTCGCAGCTTTCAGAAAAAAATCACCATGGATTCTGCACTATAATGCAGGCGGATGCAATGGCTGTGATATAGAGATTCTTGCCTGCCTGGCGCCTAAATATGATATTGAACGGTTTGGTGTTATCAATACCGGTAATCCCAAGCAGTCTGATATACTGCTGGTGACAGGGCCTGTTACCAAGCGTTCGCGGGAACGGCTGGTAGAAATTTATGCACAGATGCCCGAACCTAAGGTAGTGGTATGTTGCGGGGTTTGTGCCTGTTCAGGCGGAGTATTCAGGGGCATGTATAACTGTGAGGGCGGAGTGGATCAATACATTCCGGTGGATGTATATGTTTGTGGATGTGGCACAAGGCCCGAGCAGATAATTGACGGTGTTGTGCAGGCACTGGCCATTCTGGAACGTAAAACAAAAGAGATGGAAGAATCAGTACGACTGAGGAATCAACCGGTCATGGAAGGCTCGCAAACAAACAGGAGACAGGTGGCAGGAAAAATAATACAAACCGCATAGCCATGAAAAAAATTGCAACAGCCCTGGACACTTTGAAAGCCGATATTCAGCTTTTTTATCAGCCGCAGTTGCATCATTTTATGGTGATGAATGCCGTTGATCTTGGTGATCAAATGGAAGTGCAATGGTTTTTCTGCGATTATGCTTATCCATGCGCTATGACTGTTTTCTATGCTGTCATTCAACCGGAGCGTGAGATTCCTACCATTCGTGATATCGTGGCTTCCGCGTGGGTGGCTGAATCGGAACTGGCCGATCTGATGAATATTAAGATAGAGCAAACGCAAAAAGGATTTGTGCTGGAACCGGACAGTGAGAGCGGACCATTAAGAAAGAAAAAATAGCTATGGGCAGGCAGTATGAAATTCCATTGGGCGCACAGCATGTTTCACTGCTGGAACCGCTTCATTTCAAATTCACTACAGAGAATGAAAAGATTGTTGCTACGGAAGCCAACTTGTTTTACGTACACCGTGGCATTGAAGCAGCCTGTTGTTCGAAGTTCAAATTCAGGCAGGTAAGTTTTGTGGTAGGAAGAGTTTGTGGCTTGTGTTCCATTTCTCATTCTACGGCATACTCACAGGTAGCAGAGCAACTGGTGAAGATCGAGGTCCCCAGGCGCGCCAAATATCTGAGGATGCTGGTGATTGAACTCGACCGTATTCATTCACACCTGCTGTGCCTGAGCCATGTAGCTGAAAATTCCGGATACGAAGCATTATTTATGAAGACCATGCAATACCGTGAGTTTGCCATGGAATTGCTGGAAGCTGTTTGCGGTAACCGGATTCAATATGATTTCTCCATTGTTGGCGGAGTTTCCCGTGACCTGAAGCCGGAACTGGCACATGTCATTTTAAAGCGGCTGGACCAGTTTCTGCCACAACTGGATGAACTGATGGATATCTACTCGAACAACTGGACGCTCTCTTTGAAAAATAAAAAGGCCGGTGCAATAACCAAGGCGGATGCCCTGCGGCTGAATGTGGTGGGGCCATTCGCGCGTGCTGCCGGCCTTGCAGTGGATGTACGTAATGAAACTGAAGAGTTGCTCCCGTGGAAGGAGGTGGGTTTTGAAATGGTGACAGAATCTGCTGGTGATGCTTACGCGAGAAATTTGGTGAGGCTACGCGAAATTTACATCTCTAAACGCATCATCGAAAATATCATCAGTGGCTTGCCCGTATCACCGCTCGTAACGGAAACGAAGGCATTCCCGGATGGTGAAGCTGCGGTGAGAATTGAAGCACCAAGAGGTGAACTCTTTTATTATGCTAAGGGGAATAAGACACAGATTCTTGAAAGATTAAAAATAAAAGCACCAACTTTTTCAAATGTTGCCGCCATGGTGGAAGCCATGAATGGAAATGAATACGGCAGTGCGCCGGCAATCATCGCCTCTTTCGATCCTTGCCTGTCCTGCACGGCAAGATGACCTGAAGACGGGCAAACCGAGTGAATGAAAGTAAAGAGCCTGCTACATGAAAGCGTTTTTTAAAACATTGCTGAACATCTTTAAGGCACCGGTAACCAGCCGGTATCCGGCGGAGAAAACATTTATTCCTGATGACTATCGTGGCATGATTGGCTTTGATGAAAATCTATGTATCTGGTGCCGCCGTTGCGAAATGGTATGCCCGCCGGGCGCTATTGTTTTTTCGCAGGACCTGGAAGGAAAGCAAGCCTATCCTTTTAGCCGCGCGGTTTGCATCTATTGCGGTGAATGTGTCAGGGCTTGTCCAAAGGAAGGTGCCATTTTTCAAACGGGTCATCCTGCTGAATTGGCTGTGAAAGAAGAAAACATCAATAATAAATGGAACACTTTGTTTGACGAATCCCTTGCCAGCCGCGCCGCCTATACTGCTGAAAAGAAGAGGCGTGCGGCAATAAAAGCAGCATTACCTAAGGAAGAAAGCGATAGTAAGCCGGCCGAATAGCAGCAGCTTTCAATGCCAGGCGGTTGCTGCGCATTCGTATGATGTTAGCGTAGGATTGTATGGTAATTCAGGAGGAAGGAACAATTAGCTTATGCACGAACTATCCATTGCCTGTTCAATTTTATCCATTGCTGAAAAGGCCGCGCCGGCCGGCAGTGATGCGATTATTTCAGCCATCAATCTGCAGATTGGCGCGTTGAGTAGCATTGAAACTGATGCGTTGACATTTGCTTTTTCCGTGATCAGGGAGGATACGATACTCAAGAATGCGGAATTGATTATTGAAAGAACTTCCGGTGAGGCAAGTTGCCTGGTATGCGGAGCTGTTTTCCCGGTTGATGGTTATGGCTGCAGTTGTCCGCAATGTGGAAGTAATAGCCAGCAAATTCTCAGCGGAAAAGAAATGAGAGTGATCAGCCTGACTGTAGCAGAATGAGCGTACACTATTGACCAGTGTAAACCTGCTCTTGCAATTTCCTGTGATGTTACAATGAAAATCAATTGCCGGTTAAAGCGGCGGCACCGCTCACAATCTCTGTGAGCTCAGTGGTAATGGCTGCCTGGCGGGCGCGGTTGTATTTGATACCAAGGTCTTTCAGCAACTCTTTGGCATTGTCTGTTGCTTTATCCATGGCCGTCATACGGGCTCCATGCTCAGAAGCATTACTATCCAGCAACACTTTAAAAAACTGTGTCTTCAGGATTTTGGGAATCAGCTCATTCACCAATTCTTCCTGATCCGGTTCAAAAATAAAATTAACGGAGGCCGTTCCTTTTCCTTTGGCGGCCTTTGCCACGGGCAGGAATCGCTCCACCTGAAAGAGCTGGGTAGCGGCATTCTTGAATTGAGAATACACTATCTCAATCATATCATATTCATTGTTTTTGAAAGCAGCCATCAGCCACTCAGCTGCAGCCGATGCATGTTCGAAGTCAAGCGTTGAAAACATCAATGCATAGTCTCCATTTATCTTGTACGGCAGTTTCCTGAAGGCATCATTGGCTTTCTTGCCCACCGGCAGAATCGTTACTCCTCCCGCTTTTGCCTGTTCCGCATACTTATCATGAATGGTCTGGAGCGCCAGCTTGATGGTGGTTGAATTAAAGCCGCCGGCTAACCCACGGTCTGAAGTCACCACTACCAGCAAAACATTTTTTATCTCCCGCTCCTGTGCCATGGCAATCATCACACCCGGATCTGAGGCAATATTGCTCATCAGTTCATGTAGCTTATTGGCATAAGGGCGCATCTGAATAATGCGATCCGTTGCCTTGCGCAGCTTGGCAGCACTCACCATCTTCATGGCTTTGGTGATCTGCTGCGTATTCTGCACGCTTTTGATCCGGTTCCTGACTTCTTTTAGCTGACCTGACATTTGTTAACTGTTTGACTGCCGGAAAATGAATCTCAATCTCCGGACTATTTTACTTTCACTGTTGCCGCTTTACTTTCGATATAGGCCACTTCGGTATCTTTTGCTACCTTTTTGATGGTGGCAATGCTGGCATCGCTCAGGTTACCTTTACGGAAATCTTCGAGCACTTCTTTATGATGTGATTCCAGCAGGCCGAGAAAAGCCTCTTCAAATTCTTTCACCCGCTTAACAGGAACATTACCCAGCAGGCCTTGTGTTCCCAGGTAGATGATGGCGATCTGCTTCTCTACTGACATCGGTGCGAACTGTTTTTGTTTCAGCACTTCCACGTTCCGTGCGCCTTTGTCAATAACTGCTTTGGTGGCTGCATCAAGGTCACCGCCAAATTTCGAGAAGGCTTCCAGTTCGCGATATTGTGCCTGGTCCAGCTTCAGGGTCCCGGCAATTTTTTTCATGGATTTGATCTGCGCATTACCACCTACACGGCTTACAGAAATACCCACGTTAATGGCGGGACGTACACCGGAGTTAAAAAGGTTAGACTCCAGGAATATCTGCCCGTCCGTAATGGAAATTACGTTGGTAGGAATATAAGCGGAAACGTCGCCGGCCTGTGTCTCAATAATCGGTAATGCTGTAAGGGAGCCTCCGCCTTTCACCATAGAGCGGATGGATTCGGGAAGATCATTCATATCCTTCGCCACTTCATCAGACTCAATAATTTTTGCGGCGCGCTCCAACAAACGGGAATGGAGATAGAATATATCACCAGGATATGCTTCGCGGCCGGGCGGGCGGCGCAGCAATAAGGAAACTTCCCGATAGGCAACAGCCTGTTTACTTAAATCATCGTAGATAATCAATGCCGCACGACCCGTATCACGGAAATACTCACCAATACAGCAACCTGCAAAAGGCGCGTAGAACTGTAACGGTGCCGGATCAGAAGCGGAAGCCGCCACGATCACTGTATAAGCAAGCGCTCCTTTTTCTTCCAACACTTTTGATACATTGGCTACCGTGGAGGCCTTTTGACCGATTGCCACATAAATACAAAACACAGGCTCACCACGATCATAAAATTCCCGTTGGTTGATGATGGTATCAATGGCAATCGCCGTCTTTCCCGTTTGGCGGTCACCGATGATCAATTCCCGCTGTCCGCGGCCAATCGGTATCATGGCATCAATGGCCTTCAGTCCTGTTTGCAGTGGTTCTTTCACCGGCTGGCGAAACAAAACGCCGGGAGCTTTTCTTTCAATCGGCATCTCATACAAAGTGCCTTCAATCGGACCTTTACCATCGAGCGGATCGCCCAGGGTATTTACCACGCGGCCCACCATCCCTTCTCCAACGCTGATGGAAGCAATTTTTCCGGTACGGCGCACAGTGTCACCCTCTTTAATTGTTTCACCGCTTCCCATCAGCACGATACCTACATTGTCTTCTTCCAGGTTCAATACGATGGCGCGGGTTCCTTCTTCAAACTGCACCAATTCACCTGCCTGCACATTGGTCAGTCCATATACACGGGCAATACCATCACCGATCTGCAATACGGTACCCACTTCTTCCAGCTGCGCGGAGGTATTAAAGCCGCTTAGCTGTTCACGAAGAATGGCGGAGATTTCTTCCGGTCTGATGTCTGTCATAATGCTTTAGAATTTATTATCGTTAATACTTCATTTCATAAAGATTACTGATGAATTCCTGCTTGATGAAATGCAGGTCGTGGCGGATGCTGGCGTCAAACTTATTATCGTTGAGCTCCAAGATAAATCCACCGATTATTTCCGGGTCAATCCTCACATTCAGCTGAAGGGTCTTATCATGAAATCTTGGCAATGCAGAAACCCGGTTGAATATGTCATCATGCAGGGCTGGACTCAGCTCAATAGCGGAGGTGAGGTTCACTACGACGATTCCTTTGATAATATTATACTGTTTATCGAATGCTTCTCCAATATCACGCAATACAAACTCGCGGTTTTTTTTGAACAGCAGGAAGAAAAAATCTTCGGTGATCTTGCTTATTCTGCCGTGGAACACAGCGGAGAATATTTTAGCTTTTCTTTCTCCGCTTATCACGGGGGAAGAAATGGCAGCATTCAGTTCCGGCGTCGTGGTGGCCCGCAGCAGATCGACGTCCTTCTTCACGGCGTCAAGCTGTTGGCCTTCCACAGCATAATCAACCAGGGCTTTGGCGTATCGGAATGCTACTCGAGGGTTACGCATGGTCAGGTTAATTATTCTGTGGATTGGTTAAGTCATTGGCTAAACGTGATACATAGGCCTCCTGTTCGCTTTTATTGCTCAGCTCACGGCGTAATACTTTCTCCGCGACATCCACCACCATATTACCAATCTGATTCTTCACATCAATGATGGCTTCCTTGCGGCGGTTCTCAATGTCACGGCGCGTTTCCTCCATAATCTTAGCCGCTTCTTCCTTTGCTTTATCCCTTGCTTCCCCGATGATCTGCTCTTTCACCTCTTTGGCCTCTTTCAGTATCTGAATACGTTCCTGCTTGGCCTGTTGCAACATCGCTTCATGCTCGCTTTTCATACCGAGCATTTCCTGCTTGGTACGTTCCGCGGTTTTCAAAGCATCGTCAATCGTGTGTTCACGTTCATCAAGGGCTTGCAGGATCGGTTTCCATGCATATTTTTTAAGGATGAAAAGTACAAGCAGGAAAATAACTGCTGTCCAGAAGATCAGTCCTAAAGAAGGTTGTAAGAGTTGCATGTGTATGCTGTTTCTGTTTGTGCTAAAGAAATTTGCTTTTCCCGGCAAGCTGCCTTTAACTCAGCCGGTGAGGGAAGGCATCACCATATTCAACAACAAGTTGTTACTGACAGGGTATTGCTTTCCGGCTTGCTGAATTAGGCCGTACTGCTTAGAGGAAAAGGATCAAAACGCACACAACGATACCAAACAATGCTACCCCTTCCACAAGGGCGGCGGTGATAAACATATTGGTACGGATGTCGTTGGTGGCTTCCGGCTGACGGGCTATGGATTGCAGCGCGTTGGCACCGATCAAACCTACACCAATACCTGCGCCGATGGCGGCGAGACCTGCTCCGATTCCGGCACCCATTTGTGCGTATCCGTCAAGCGCTAAGAAGAGAATGCTCAGTAAATGCATCATAGTTAATTGAGTTTAATTGAGTTGAAAAAAATGTTAGTGATGAGATTCTTTATGGTCATGCCCGCCGGTAGCAATTGCTTCGCTGATGAAAAGGGCTGTCAATATGGTAAAGATGTATGCCTGAAGGGCACACACCAGCAATTCGAGCAGGTAAATGAAAATGGCGAAGGCAACGGAGAAGATAGAAGCTCCGAGGCCTGCAAAAATGCTCATAGCGGAAAAGATGAATATGAGCATGAGGAAAGAAAGCACGATCAGGTGCCCGGCCAGCATATTCGCGAACAACCGGATCATTAAAGCGAAGGGCTTTACAACAAGATTGCTGATGAATTCGATCGGAACAAGAATCGGCAGCACGGCACCCGGAACGCCCGGCGGTGCTGCCATGTGCGACCAGTAATTACGGCTCGAACCAACCATCATCAGGATAAAGGTAAATACCGCCAGCGTCATAGTAACCGCAATGTTGCCGGTGACATTGGCTGCGCCAGGGAAAAGTCCTAAAAGATTGTTGATCCAGATAAAGAAGAACAGCGTAAGAAGGTAAGGAAGGTATTTGCCTGCTTTTTCTCCTAATAATGGTTTGGCTACCTGGTCGCGGATAAAAATCACCAGCACTTCCACTACAGAATGCATACCTCTTGGCGCCTTTGTTCCATACTTTTTGAAATTGCGGGCAACAGACAGGAATAGTAAGAGCATCAGTCCTACGCCTATCATCATTTGAATGACATTCCTTGTAAAGGAGAGATCATAAACGGTACTTCCATCAGTAGCTGATATCACACCGTCTTCCGATTTATAGCCTTTGTATTCCGCATGGCCATGTTCAAAACGTGCGTAAGAAAAAAGGCTCAGCCCTTTAGACGGTGAGAAAAGAAGCACCGGCAAATTGATCACCGCATCGAATTCCGAACCGTCTGGTTTTTCAAAGCTGAAGAAGTGCCATTCATGGCTGTCGCTGATATGTTCAATAATTACTTTGCCGGGATTGAAACCCTCTTCACTTTTTCTGGCCGCATCATGTTCAGGAGCGGCTGATTCCGCAACCGTGCCTTCTTCATGCGTTGCCGAAGCGGGTACCGCAGGTTCTTCCGCCATCAGGGTAACAGAAAAACCAATCACTAACACAATGGACAACAGCAACTTATAAACAACTCGACGTAACATTTCGGGAATACTAAGGGGGTTTGCCAAATGGCGGTGCAAAGATATGCAAGGGAGTTTGAAAAAATAAGGAATGATGGGAAATTTATTGGAGTATCGCGACTGACCATTCAATAGAGTTGCGATTTAAACCCGCATTTTTCAGTTCATAACGGCAACGGGTTTAACCCCGACGTAGAACTGCTTAGGGTTTGTGAAACATTTTCTTTTCTTGGCAAATTGAGCAAACCCTTAGCAGTTCTTAGTCGCAGCGAAGCGGGATTTTTCCACTGAAAAATCCGGGTTAAGACAGATTAATAGTGGGATTAGTCCGGCTGCATAACAAGGCGATACAACAAAAAGTGAATGGATGCTGGCTGCCACCGATATCTTCGGCTTCCTGTAATTACGGAGCCAGACGTTCTATCTTCCAGGTACCCTGTTCCATTTTTTTATAGACAAGCCTGTCATGCATACGACTTGGGCGGCCTTGCCAGAATTCCACGGAAACAGGTTTCACGCGGTAACCGCCCCAGTGGGGTGGTTTAGGAATTTTTCCATGTTTAAACCGCTCGGCATAAAACTGAAAAGTCTCTTTCAGCCATGACTGCCCGGCAACCACCATGCTTTGGGGCGATGCCCAAGCACCGATTTTGCTTCCTTCGGGCCGGCTGTCAAAGTAGTCGATGCTTTCCTTCATCGAAATTTTTTCCGCTTGTCCATTGATGCGTATCTGCCGCTCCAGTTCCTTCCAGAAAAACAACAGGCAACAATTCGGATTGTGCGTGAGCTGAGCGCTCTTTGTACTGTTGTAATTGGTAAAGAAGACAAAACCATTTTCATCAAATGCTTTGAGTAATACAATTCTTGCATCCACCCATCCGTCAGCGCCACCGGTGGCCAGCGTCATGGCATTCATCTCCTCAATAGCCGACTGCCCGGCATCGTTCCACCATTTCTGGAATTGCAAAAAGGGTGTGGCTGCCATGTCTTGTTCGTGCAGGGAGCTTACTGCATACTCTTTCCGCAACTGCGAAATTTCTTCCGGTTTCATAATGGACATTTGTTGTTTTGCGAAGATGATGGAAAATTCAGGATACTGCTATTAATTGTTGTTGCACCAATACTGCTCCTTTTTCCAGGGCCTGCCTGTTGATATCAAGCAGGTGGTGATATTTTTCGGGTAATACTTTTTTTAATGCTTCCAGTATGGATGCCGTTTTTACAATGGGCTTCAGGTGAAGGTAAGCACCCAGCATGATCATGTTCATGATTTTCGCATTCTTCATCAGCAGGGCTTCCGTGGAGGCCGGAAT
>JBGAWA010000069.1:0-23104 GCA_044227805.1 Chitinophagales bacterium
TGAAACCAACCGGCTGAGTAACCAGGTTGACCGGTTACTGCAAATCGCTAAAATGGAAAGCGACAAAATTGATTTGCATGAAGAAAAAACAGATCTGCATGAACTGATCCGTGAATTGCTACCCAACCTTAGCATCAGGGCTGATGAACAGCAGGGCAGGCTCAGCCTGCGGCTCGATGCCCTGCATCATCTTATCATGGCCGACCGTGTTCACCTCATCAATATCCTGTACAGCCTGGTGGATAATGCGCTTAAATACACGGAGCGTGTACCCTCTATTGAGATTCACACGTGGACGGAAGGCGGTGACCTTTTCCTGTCGGTGAAAGACAATGGAATCGGCATTGCCGAAGAGCACCGGCGAAAAATATTCGACAAATTTTTTCGTGTACCTACCGGGAATATACACAACGTGAAAGGATTCGGCCTGGGACTGCATTACCTTAAGCTGGTAGTAACAGCTCACAAGTGGAAAATAAAAGTAGAGAGCGAAAAAAATAAAGGCAGTAATTTTATCATCTCAATTCCGTATCTCAAAACAGAAAAAGTACATGGCAACTCCTAAAGCCTCCATCCTGCTGGTGGAAGATGATATGAACCTCGCTTTTGTGACAAAGGATAACCTGGAGAATAAAGGCTACGCGGTACAGCACTGTTCAGATGGTGTCACTTGTTTTGAACTATTTACAAAGGAGCAGTTTGATCTTTGCCTGCTCGATGTGATGTTGCCCAAACTGGATGGGTTATCACTGGCGCAAATGATCAGGGAGAAAGACAAACATGTGCCTATCATATTCATCACTGCCAAATCAATGCTCGAAGATAAGATTGCGGGATTCAAAGTTGGCGGCGACGATTACATATCGAAACCTTTCAGCATAGATGAATTGCTGTTTAAAATAGAGGTGTTTCTCAAACGGAGCAAGGTACTTGGAACATCGGAGCAGGCACAACAGCACTTTACAATTGGCAAATATGCGTTCGACTTTGCCAATCTCACCTTGCTCATTAATGGCACTGAAAGCACACTCACCCTGCGCGAAGCCGAAGTTCTTCGGTTCCTCGCTATGCACCAGAATAAAATTGTGCCCCGCGAAAACCTGCTGAAGCAAATTTGGGGATCAGATGATTATTTCCTCGGCAGAAGCCTTGATGTATTTATTTCCAGGCTGAGAAAAAACCTGAAGGATGATTCCCGTGTTTCCATTGACAATATTCACGGCGTGGGATTTAAACTGGTGGTGAAATAATTCTGTTGGCTGCCGGATAAAGCATGGAAGGGATTAGCACCGAAAATCCAGCCATGGTGGTGGCTGAACAGCAGTACCTATGGCCAATGACCACAAAACGGAGTTTTCAGAATGCTTCATTAAAATCAAGATAAAAACCACTCGATCCATGATCTCCGATCGCATAATCAATGGTCAGGTTGGTCTTGGATTTTTGACTCAGCATAATTCTTAGTCCGGCGCCAATCGCCGGATCCACCGCCCCAAAAAGATCAATGCCGGCATCCGGATCGCTGGCGGTGGTGGCATTCGCGAACAGCACGCCACCCAACAGGTCGGGCCACCTGCTGAAAACAACAGGCAGCGGAAAGCGCCATTCCAGTTCTCCGTATAACAGTTCATGCCCTCGTATCCGGCCTTGCGTATATCCGCGAGCCGATCTGCCATATGTATCCCAGCCACTGGCAGGCAAATCAAGATAGGGGGTGGCACCGGAAGTCACCAGATTGGCGTATGTCCAGAGCGCAATGATATGGCGGGTCGATTTATGCGAAAGACTGAAATAATGACGATACTCCAGCCAAAGAAGGCTTGCATTTTTATCGCTTCCGAGGAATTGATGATTCATCCGGAAGGAAACGAATGCATAATGTCCTGTCGCTGGAAAAACAGGATTATTCCTGCTGTCATACAGCGCATTCATTGAAATACCGGAGGAGATGTATTGCTCAGGGTTAAAACCATACTGCTTGCAATATGCATCATGGCTGGTGATGGTCACAGAATCCGGCACAGGCTCATTGAATACGTCTTTGATATGGCGGTGGTCATCAAGATGATAACCGATCCCTGCAAAAAAACGCGAAGGCCCTAACCGCTTCAGGGCTGTTTCATGAAAGCGGATCAGGTCAAAATCAACCTGCTGCTCATAAGGAACAGGCTTATCTTCAAGAGCACCGGAACCTAAGCCATATGTTTTCTCGGTAGAAAAAAATAATCGCCAGTCACCTTTCAGCATCCATTGGTCACGGGATAAAAAGACATCGGACTTGACTAAATTGATAGATTGCTTTTTCGTGGTGTAGATGACGGCACCAACGGCATTCGACAGAGTGGTAGTCTTTGCATCGCCCATATACCAACCCGCAACGCCGGTGATGCCAAACATGAATCCATTGGAAGGGTTGGAGGCAATAGCTGGTAACACTACAAAGGAGACTTTCTTTTCATTGCCCTTTTTTCCCTTGGATGCTAGGGTATCCTGTCCCAGGCAACGAGTTGAAGTGAACAGCCAGGCAACCAGGAATAGAAGGAAAGTGTACTTAGTCATACGCCACTACCGATTTGGCATCTTACAGCGCTAAGCAGCAAAGAGTTTTTTGCAGGCAAAGCAAAGCCTTGTGCCTTCGAAATATTTTTCTCTTTGAAAAAACTGCAACACGATAATGGTTCGATGTTGTCGCGCAGCGGGAATTTTCAATGGAAAAATGCCGGGTAAAAGAAGGATAGATGCTGTAAGACATTAACCGCCATCCAAATAGTACATCCAAAGAATACTGTTGAAAGTATCCATGCGCCTAATTCAATACCGGCGTCTTTGGAAGAGTGGTTCGCGTTATTGGTTTTTGCAGGCATGAGTGTTTTTTTTAATAAAATCCGGAGATCAATATAGCTTTTGAACGGCTAAATAATTTCACCGGTAATCAGAAGATATCCACAATTCCGGACGAAGGATGAATGGCAGCAGGATCAGGCGAAAAAAGCAATGCTGCGTTTTGATACTGAGTAATGTCAAAGCTGTTCAACCCGGATTTTTCAATAGAAAAATCCCGCTTCGCTACGACTTAGCCCTGCTAAGGGTTTGCTCATTTTTTCAAGAAAAGAAAATGTTTCGCAAACCCTTAGCAGTGCTGCGTCGGGGTTAAACCCCATGCGTTTTTGAACTGCAAAATGTGGGTTTAATCAAAGAATCATCAAAGTAAATCTTTTAAACCCGATTTTGCAGTGCAAAACGGCAATCGGTTTGACCCAAAGCAGCCCTGCGAATTGTGTACGAAACCTTCTCTCCTAGGAAGACAATTAGCAAGACCTAAGCAGTTCCCTGTCGAAGCAGAGCTGATTTCCAGCATTGAATAATCCGCATGGATTGAGATTGAGCCGTCAGTCACATCGGTCAATGATCTTTGTTTTGAAGGCGCACAAATACTTCATGGTCGCTGAAACCATTACGCTGCACAAATTTGCTGAATTGCTGTTTGGTCACTGAAAAGGTATATGGCGGGACAGTATCCTGAACGGATTCCGTCAGTTCCTGCAGGTTGTCAATATCTGACCTGGCCGTAATGCTGCTGATGATCAATTCCCCTTTTGTTTGTTCTATTTTCCTGACTTCCCAGCTTTCCCCTTCATAGCGGGTACTGATGAAATAATAACCCTTCCATTTGCGAACAACATTGTCGTCATCCAGCATGATCAGTGTATCGGAATATTCATTATGATTGATGATGCTGTCCCCATCAAGAACTACTATTGTCTTTTCATTGGTACGAATATCTATAAGCGTGTCACCATTTAATCTTTCATTGCTGTCAAGCTGGTTAAGAGATGTCTTGTAGTGAACGTCGTAGATACGCCGTATTAATTTATCATTAATTGTCAATGTGGAGCTGTCGGCAAGACTCACATAATGACCTTGTAAGCGACCCGGGAATGAGGATAAATTTGTAACTCCTGCCGGTTGAGGTTCGTTAAAAGTTACAACAGGTTCACAACCGTAAAAAGCTGTCATTAGCATGACGGCAGAGATGAAGAGCAGAAATTTCATGTTCAAATGGTTTAGGCTTGTTTTCAATTTTGTAAATTATCATCGGTCGTAACAGCACGATTACTAATGGAAAAATCAACTCCAGCCGGCCGGGTAGTGAGGGCTGGCAGCTCAGAATTATTTTTTAAGAAGCAGTGATAATTTTTCCGGTGCCACTGTGCCATAGGCTGTAGCCAGCGCATCGGCACACATCGCTTGCTTAATTCCCCGTAAGCTGATATGCGTCCAGCCATGGTTTCCCCATTTACCGGGAACAGGATACATCACTTTTTTATCGTAGAGACAAAACAAATCCTGGTCTTTAGCGGAAAGTTTCACGGTTGCCCTTCTTTCTTTTATATTGAGGGTAGCAAAAATCTTTTTGTTGACACGAAATGAGGTGATGTCAAAATGCGCGGCTTCCGTTGTTGAAGGAAGGGATAAAGCAATTTTTCGGAAGGTATCAATGCTTACCATCGCGCTTTGGTAATCCTTTATTGAAAATACAGTTGACAGTCAATTATCATTTCACCCGGAAGCTATAGGTGATCGTTCCAAACTGTTCTTCGGCAGCATCAGGATCCGCATTCACCTTCGTCTTCATAGCTGCTTCTTCTGCAAGTTGAAAAAGATAAGAATCAGTAGTGGTGGATCCTTTCTGCGTGGCTTTGGCAAAGGTGACAAGGCCGGTTTTATCTACTTTAATATTTACCACCACTTTGCCGGTGCGTTGTGAGTTGTCAATGATGGAAGGAAAGTAAATTATTTTTCTTCCGCTCATACCCAGTTGTGCTTTGCCGCCATCACCGCCAAGTCCCGGGCCACCAATGCCGGGATTGCCTTCATAAGTATCGCCAAACGGAATGCCGTTCGGTTTACCCTGATCACCTGTTTTATTACCTGTTCCTTCACTCGTGCTGCTATTGGCAGAACTTCCGGGATACAATGCCTTTGGCTGAGGCTTCGGTGGGGCAGGGGTTGAGACTTCAGTATTCTTTTTTACTGTATTCGTTGGTGCGGCCGGGCTTGTTTTTTTAGGTGTTTCCTTTTTCTGCATGGCCGGTGCATCTTCCATTTCCTGCGTCACTACATCATGAGTAGGTTGTTGGTGTGCGGCTGTATTTGCCGGAGCGGGCGCCGGAGCTACCAGCTCTTCTGCTGTTCCCATTGGCTGAACTTCACCGGAACCCTCTTCTGTAAGGCCTATATTCAGAAAGACACCCTGGTCAGATAGTGGCGGATCAGGAGGCGTAAGGGTGAAAAAAAACAGGAGGATGAGAATCAAGATGCCATGAACAGCCAGCGTTATAGCCAAGCTGTTGAGTTTGCTTTTCCTGTCCAACCGCACATTTTCCGCATCAAAAACCGGATTTATATCCACCTCGTGCTTAAGAAAGTTAGAAGAATCAATGGCGTGCATATCAACAGAGAAGAATGATCTTTATTTTTTTCAGGTTAAACTTCCGGTATTAACACCGGCAATGGAAAACAGACGTGTTAGTTCTTTTTATCCGTAGCCAGTACCATTTTCGCTTTCAGCTTTGTTCCGATATCAATTACATCCACCACATCCTGAACGGTGAGAAGGTTATCAACCCTCAGCACAATGGTAGGCTCATTCATGGTAGCTAATTTGCCGGCGAGTGCCGCTTCAAGATCAGGGTAAGCAACCGGTTTATCATCCACCGCATAATTCATGTTTTTATCAATGCTTAACGTCACCATCTTTTTAGCCACTGTTTGTTCGCTGTTGGTGGATTTTGGCAACGTCAGTTTGATCACGGAAGGATTCATCATGGTAGAAATAATCAGGAAAAACAACAACAGCATGAACATGATGTCATTCAATGACGAGGTAGACACCTCCGCCTTCATCCTTGTATTTCTCCTGAATCTCATGCCGTAGGTTCCTGTATAAGGTCAATAAAGTCAACTGCATTGGCTTCAAGCATATAAGACACACGGTCAATCATGTTGTTCAGCAGGTTAAAACATACATACGCAAAAATGCCGACGAGCAATCCGGCTGCGGAGGTAATCATCTTCTCGTAGAGACCACCGGCAATACCGTCGATGCTGATCACTTTTTCTACCGAGATGGTATAGAAAATTTTAATTACGCCTGAGATGGTGCCGATAAATCCCATCATAGGCGCAATGGCAGCAATGATGGCGAGGTAATTCATGTTTCTGTCCAGCTTGTAAATTTCAAGCCTGCCTTCACTTTCTACTGCCGATTCCACCTCTTTAATGGGTTTGCCAATCCGTTTAATACCTTTTCCCAGCAAGCGTGCAATTGGAGTGTTGGTGTTTCTGCACAACATGATAGCCGGCTCCATTTTGCCGGTGAGGAGATAGTCGCGTATGTTAGACATAAAATTCTGATCAATACGGGAGGCACGCCTGATCACGAGGAACCGTTCCACCGCAAAATAAACGGCGAGTAACGACAATATCACCAATGGATACATGATCGGACCTCCTTTCAGGATAAGGCTGAGCAGATTCAGTGGTTCCGCTTGCGTGACGGTGGCTGGGTTAGCAGTGACGGTATTCGCCGCTGTATCAATAGCTGTTTGTGTAATCTGAAGGAATAATGTCATAGTGAAAAATCGGCTTATGAACGCAATGGCGCGGTGTTTATTTTCGCGAATGACAAATATACCCGATAGCGAGGCCGGACCGTCAACTAATACTTAACAGGTTGCCTGTCAAGTGTAGGCAATATTGGACAAAGGATTTGTGCGCAACGTATTGTTTTCCTGTGTCACTTGTTCACAGGTATAAATAATACGGATGCATAAGGTGGCGGAAGGATGAGGAATAATTTCCTTCCGCATCACGTATGAAGAGCGCGGTTTCAGCTATCGTGGTGGAAGGGTGTTGTGAAAACAGGATGATATGCCGTTTAAACGGTTGTTTGTCATCCTCACTGATCAGGAACCGTTTATGGGGGTGAAGCTCAAAAGTGACGGCCTGTTTCATAAATCTTTCAGCGCAATTCGCCGGCAGCAGGACGGAGAAAATTCCATCAGCCGATAAATTCCGTCTTACTGCTTCCAGTAATTCCTGATACGATAAATGTTCCGCATGTTTAGCTTTGTTTTTTTGCGAGGAAGGAGACTTAAAATGATTTTCATAAAACGGCGGGTTACAAATGATCAATGCATACTTGGTCATGCTGTGATACAACCTGATATCCGTATGGACAACATGGATACGGTCATTCCATTTGCTATGAGCCACGTTGGATGCAGCTTGCCGGAAGCTTGCCTCATCGAGTTCTGCTGCATCAATCATGCAGTGGCATCGTTGAGCCAACAGGAGGGAAAGAATTCCTGTGCCTGTACCGATATCCAGAATTTTCCCTTCCGCAGGTGTTGACGTCACTGCACCTAATGCTCACCGATGAAGGGGCTTAGCCTGTTTTTACTGTGAGGTAACAAGATGCGAATAAAAATGCTGAAAGAATTTCCCGCCGTATTGCGATTGCATGGCAGTCGCCTAGCTTTTATCAACTGAAAATAGGCTGTCCATCTGATGGTAAAGCAAGGTTGAAAATTCAATCTCCTCAATAAAAATTAGTTCCTATGCAGTTCGCTCGGGAAAACACCGGTAATGCGTTTAAATGCCTGGCTGAAATTACCGCAACTCGAAAACCCGACATCGTGCGCCACCTGTGCCACGGAGTGACCGGTTGTGATAAGGAGCAGTTTTGCCTTCTGCATCCGTTGCTCCTGCACAAAATCGTAAACTGTTGTACCGAATAATTCTTTGAATCCCTTTTTAAGATAACATTGATTGATCCCGGTTTGCAAGGAAAGTTCCGGAATAGTGGGCGGATTGTTGAGGTTCTCTAAAATAATCGACCTGGCTTTGAAGAGTTTTTCTTTTTCAACGGACCGGCTGAGAAATTTGCAGGCATCGCAGGCAGTATGAAGCGCAGCATAACACTTGCTGAAACACAGCAACAAGGCAAGCGCTTTACTTTCCAAAAACATATTGCGGAAAGTGCCAGTCAGGTTGCAGGTAAGAATTTCATGCAGCAACAATTGGCTGTTACAGCAGATGCTGTGTTGCCTTTGTTCAGGAAATAGATTGAACGGAAAACTGTCATCTGCTGCTGAAAAGGATTGCAGGTATTCTATGTCAAACGTGAAATTGATTTTGTAGGATGGAGCCGGGCTATCAAAAAACACGGTATTCCCGGCGGCTGCAAGCAGGCAAGTCAGTGATAGGTGCTGGTCACTTCTTTGCAGGAAGGAAGTGCATTCCACATTTTCAGCTATAGCATTGACTTGAAAATGAAGGCCCTCTTTGATTTGTAGCTGATAAATCATGTTGCAAATTAGTAGTTATTTAGAATAGTTCTAAATAAAAATGTGGTGATATGGGCACCGGATGCAAGTTGCCTGTGATTGACATACGCTACCTGCTGATCGTCCATGACACTATTCAAACATGCTCAGTGCCTCTCAATGAATCAATGGCGAATGGAAGGTTGGCTTTTATTTGAAGCAGCGAGCGGAATACTTGCAAATGACAGCATGAAGCAGGATAAACCCGAATTTGGCAGTCCAAAACAGCAATGGGTTTTCCCCTGGCCGAGAACTATTCAGACTTTGAGAAGCTTTTTACTATTCTATAAAAATGAGGTGACCCTTATCAGTTCTAGTCGTAGCGAAGCGAGGCTATTATCTTGAAAAATCAGGGATAAATTCTAAAAATTACTTTTCCTTTCGATCATTACCTTTGCGCTCCATGATCCGTATCGGAATATTTTTTGGCGGCGCCTCCCGTGAGCGGGAAATATCTTTTGCCGGGGGTAGAACCGTATATGATAATCTTGATAAAAACCTTTTTGAAGCGATACCCATTTTTGTCGACTCAAAAGGTGATTTTATTCTTCTCGACTGGCAGTTTATCTACAAAGGAACCATTCGCGATTTCTATCCGCCCATAAACGCCTTACCCTATACACAGCATAATTTTCAAATATATATTGAGTCATTAGGTGATCTCAGCGAACAGCAGTCGGAGTTGCTGATCAGCCAGGTGGGAAGGAGGCTGTCCATAGAAGAGCTGAAAACGATGATAGACTTTGGCTTTCTTGCATTGCATGGGGCGTGGGGAGAAGATGGCTCCATACAGGGAATCCTGGAGTGGTTGAATATTCCTTATTCAGGGTCGGGCATTCTGCCTTCGGCCATTGGAATGAATAAAGTGTTTCAGAAAAGCCTGATGAAAGAAGCCGGTGTGGAAGTGGCGAAAAGTATTGTCATCAGGAGAGAAAACTGGCTTGCGGCTTTGCCTAAAGATATATTGAAACAGGCAGAGAAAAAGTTAGGATTACCTTTCGTGGTGCGGCCTGCCAACCAGGGATCATCAATTGGCGTAACCATTATTCATTCAGGTAATGAAGTGCTGTTCCGGCAAGCTGTGGATGCGGCTTTTTTTATTCGCAGGCTGAGCGCCCATGAATGGAAAAAACTCACGATGGATGAGCAGGTAGACATGGTGCGCAATATGTCGGAATTAAAGGATGGTACAGGCATACCGTTCCATACCGGTGCAGGCATCATTTACCATCCGGAAGCATTGCTGGAATTCATTCATCAACATTTCAGCCGGGTGGATGATGATCTGGTCTTGCAAAGCGTCTATGAAGAACAGGAGGTGCAACTGGAAGCATTTATCGATGGCACTGAATTTTCCTGTATCGTTATCCGAAATGAAGATGGCGACATTGTGGCATTGCCGCCGACCGAGATAAGGAAAGGAAAAGAAGTTTTCGATTACCGTTCGAAATATTTACCAGGGCTGACCAGGAAGATTACGCCCATTGATTTGCCGGAAACGGATATTGAAAAAATAAGGAAACGATGCCAGGAACTCTTTCATTTTTTCGGATTTCATGTGTATGCCCGCATTGATGGATTCATCACTAAGAGCAAGAAGATTTTTCTCAATGACCCGAACACTACGTCAGGCATGCTGCCGTCTTCCTTCTTTTTTCACCAGGCAGCCGAGATCGGACTGAACCCGTCGCAGTTTCTGACCTATATCATCCGTACTTCACTTTCCGAGCGCATTCATTCACAATCGCGGACAGCAACATACCGATCCTTGCTGGAAAGACTGGATGAAAAAATTGCAACCCTCAAGAACCTTGCTGCCGTTAAAAAGAAGATCGCTGTCATACTTGGAGGATATTCATCAGAACGCCACATATCGGTGGAGAGTGGCAGAAATATTTTTGAAAAGCTGGCTTCTTCCACAAAGTATGAACCCATCCCGGTTTTTCTTACAGGCCATGACAAAGAATTCTCACTCTACCAGATTCCGGTCAACCTGCTGCTGAAGGACAATGCTGATGATATCCGCGATAAGATCCTGCATTTTAAAAAGCATCCTGTTGTAGAAAAAATCAAGAGGCAATGCCGCCAACTTACAGCTAAGTACGCATCTGCATCGGTAGTGTTCGAGCCGCAGGAAATTTCATTGTTAGAGCTGAAGGAAAAGGCAGATGGAGTGTTTATAGCCTTGCATGGAAGACCAGGGGAGGACGGGCAGTTGCAAGCGCATCTCGACCAATTAAATATTCCTTATAATGGCTCAGGCGTGGTATCATCGCAGATCACGATCAATAAATATCAAACCAATGAAATTTTGCGCAGTCATGGTTTTCTGATTGCCACGCATTTGCTCATGACCAAAGAAAGCTGGCTGCAGGATGAGGAGAAATTCTATGACAGTATCTGCGCTGCTGTCAAGTATCCGTTCATCTGTAAACCGGTTGATGATGGTTGCAGTTCCGCAGTAAAAAAAATCAGCTCACGCATTGAACTGTCCGCATTTTGTCACTTGCTCTTCAGGGACAAGGAGTTGCTCGTCAAAAAATATGCAGAGATACTTGCACTCAAACCCGGAGAAGAATTTCCGCGCAAGCAAAACCTTTTGGTGGAAGAGCTGATCAGTCGTAACGGTGCGGCACATTTCCTGGAGATTACCGGAGGCATGCTGAGTAAAATGAATGCTTCCGGTGAAGTAGAATTTGAAGTGTTTGAGCCCTCTGAAGCATTGGCAGGTGACGCAGTATTGTCACTTGAAGAAAAATTTTTAGCCGGACAGGGACAAAATATTACGCCGGCGCGATTTGCAAAGGATAGTTTGGCGTATGGTCGCATAGCCTCCATCGTTAAAGCGGACCTGGAACGCGCTGCAAAAATTCTGGAGGTAAGCGGCTATTGCAGGATTGATGCATTTGTACGCATTTATGACGATGGAAGAGTAGAAACAATAATCATTGAAGTGAACTCGTTACCGGGCATGACACCGGCGACAGTGATCTTTCACCAGGCTGCCATCAATCAGTATAAGCCCTACGATTTTATTGATAAAATTTTAGAATTTAGCTTCGAAAAACAACACCATTCCGTTGGCAGATAACCTCCTGACCTTTGTGCGAAGCCGTAAATTCCTATTCAATGTCATAGGAGCCATAGGATTTTATATTGGCGTGTTCGTACTGTTTGCATTTTTTGTACGTAGTTTCACAAAGCATGGGGATTCAGTAACGGTTCCTGATCTCAGAGGTAAATCGTTGGCGGAAGCAACGAAGTTGTTGCAGGATAGTGAACTTGAATACGCTGTTGCCGATTCTACCTATGATGCCACACAACCTGCCATGGCGGTCATAGATCAGAATCCGGATGCAGCCGCGAAAGTGAAGGATGGCCGTACGGTGTACCTGACAGTAAATGCATCAACGGCACCTGAGGTTAAGATGCCTGATCTCACGGATGCTTCGCTGAAACAGGCTACCATGATCCTGGAAAGTTACAGTATGAAAGTAGGGAAGCTGATCTATCAGCCGGATCTCGCAAAGAATGTGGTGCTCTCGCAGCAGTTTGAAGGAAAAACAATTGCTGCCGGAGAATTCATCAGGAAAGGTTCTGTAATAGACCTCGTGCTGGGCGACGGCTCTGGCAATACCACTGTAGAGGTTCCTGATCTTGTGGGCATGTCGTTGCGGGAAGCAAAATTTGTGCTCGAAGGATCATCGCTTGTGTTGAGGAACATCACGTATGACAGGTTTGTGAAGGAAGATTCGATGGACGCTATCATTGTTCAACAGGTACCGGAAACCGGAGTGGAAGAAGCGGTCACGGTGAATGCCGGTGACAGCATTGATGTTTTTGTTACTTCACCGGAACATTATGAACATTCACCGGATTAATTTACTATTCGAATGATAACGATAAACTTTTTAGTAATATAATTATAATGCAGATGATCAAAATAACGGGACGCTGGAGGCTGTTGCTCAGTGGCATAAGCTTGTTGTGCAGCGAAGTATTTGCACAGGAGCAGTTGCTGCCACTCCGGTATCAGCCGGCGCTTTTTCATCATGTGCAACCGGCTCATACCATCCGTTCCGCAGTTGCGTTGCCCTTCATTGATGATTTCTCATATCCCGGGCCCGATCCCAATCCTGACCTATGGCAAAATAGCGGAGGAAACCTGAACTATTCTTTTCCGCGGGATCCTGTATCCTATGGTGTGCTCACACTTGATGGATTGAAAGGTAACGGGATGCCATATGATACTATAAGCTTTAGCTTTAGTGCGATTGGTCCTGCCGATACGGTCACTTCTGTGCCGATACTGCTTGGAAATCTTTCAGTGGCCGATTCCGTGTATCTGAGCTTCTATTATCAGCCGGGTGGCATTGGTGATATACCCAATACCACTTCTTTTAACCTCTTTAATTACGGCGTGTCCTTTGGGGATTCTATCATGCTTGAATTTAAGGACAACACCGGTGCATGGAAACATGCATGGGCACATGATGGAGCCGCTGTTCAATCATTCAAACAAGTCATGGTGAAAATTACAAAGGCTGCATTTTTTCATGATGATTTCCAGTTCAGGTTCAGGAATTATGCAAGTATAATTGGCAACTACGATCAGTGGCACATCGACTATGTAAGGCTGAATGCAGGCAGGAATAAATCGGATACGCTGATCAATGATGTGGCGATACAGTTGTTTCCAACCTCTATCCTTAAATCTTACCAGGCCATGCCGTGGCACCAGTTTGAGCAGTACAAGGAGAAGGAAAAAGCGGATGAGCACCTGCTGGTGGTTAAAAACAATTTCAATGCAGTGAAAAACACAAGCTATCACTTTGATGCAGCGGAAAAAGTGACCGGTACCTCTGTTTTTGAATCCGTTGTGCAGAGCAATAACATCAGCGCAAGTGATACCGCGCAGGTAAGACTGGCAACATATGATATTCCCGACTTTTTCACTGACACAGTGATCATTGCTACCAGATATATCGTGGGTGCAACGGGCGATATCAATACGAGGAATGACACCATCATCCGAGAGCAGGTTTTCTCCAACTTTATGGCGTATGATGACGGCAGTGCAGAGGCGACCTACCGACTGCTGGGATCACCGGCATCACTGGCGCAGGAATATATTGTAAATGAGCCGGATACCCTGCAGGGCATTGAAATACATTTTGTGAACACGGATGAGGATATGAGCCAGAATCTATTTTCACTGATCGTATGGTCGGCCCTGAATGATGAAGATACATTGTATCGCGATGACTTCCTGAAACCAAAATTTACAGATGAGTTAAATGGATTTAAATTTTACCGGTTCAGCCGCCCTGTAATAGTTACTGATACTTTTTATATCGGCTTTCAACAATCATCCTTTGCTGCTGATATAAAAACGGATATCGGTTTCGACTTAAATACCGACGGCAGCAGTCATCTGAAATATAACATTGACAGCAATTGGATTGATTCACAATTTCCCGGGTCTGTGATGATGCGGCCGGTAATGGGCAAGGCTATTCCATTCCAGGTAAGCGCGGAAGGTCCTTCCAAACATGAATTTCCTGTCATGATATTTCCGAATCCGGTGAATGATCTGCTCACATTACGTTATGAAGGAAACGCTGTCTATCATTGCGATATACTCGATAATGCCGGAAGAATTTTGTTGAGCTGCAATGATGCCAAATCGGTTGTCGTAGCTCAATTGCCCCCGGGATTTTATTTGCTGAAAGCAACGGATATGCTGACTGGCCGAACCGTGATTCAGAAATTCATCAAACAATAAGCGTATGCAGATTATTACCGTCGAAGAACTGAAGTCACGCCTCGACCAGGGGGATGCGTTTCACCTGATAGATGTGCGGGAGCCCTGGGAATATGAAGAGTTTAATATCGGCGCCATGAATCTTCCCTTGTCATCATTCATCACAGCATTGGCAGACCTCGAAGACTGGAAAGAAGAGGAAATTATTGTGCATTGCAAGATGGGTGGAAGAAGCATGCAGGCAGTGGCCCTGCTTGAGCAAGTGGGCTTCAGGAATGTAAAAAATGTGGCCGGCGGAATAGATGAGTGGAAAATGAAATACGGAAAGTAATAGCTGCTGCCAGGCGGCACTTACTATTAATCTATGACTACCGGTCGTGTGTGTTGCATCATCCCGGTATGGGAAGCCAAAACAATTAATACATTTGGCAGATAACCGGTTCAGTGAAACAACGCAGTTTTATCAGGATCATCTTTGCCGCCATAACGGTCCTTTTCATTTATTGCAATAGTCCGGAAAAGCCGGCGGCCGAATCTCTTCTCTATAAAAACTGGAGCGACACTGCAGATTATGTGGGAATGAACAGTTGCAAAACCTGTCACCGGCAGATCTATGAATCCTTCATCCAAACAGGAATGGGTAAAAGCTGGGATGTGGCTTCACCAGGAAAGTCATCCGCCAGGTTTGATAGCCACAGTGTTGTTTATGATGCCTATAAAGATTTTTACTACCGGCCATACTGGAAAGACAGCCTGTTGTACATCATGGAATACCGGTTGGATGGAAAGGACACAACTTATAAGCGCACGCAGCAAATAACGTACATCGTGGGTTCCGGACAACACACCAACTCACACATCTGGACGGTGAATGGGTTTCTTTACCAGGCGCCACTCACTTTCTATACGCAAAAAGGTGTATGGGAATTACCTCCCGGCTTTGAAGATGGATTGAATACCCGCTGGAGCCGCATCATTAGTATAGAGTGTATGAATTGTCATAACATGTATCCCGATTTTGATACAACATCGCAAAACAGGTTTGCCGTAGTAAAACGCGGGTTAGAGTGTGAGCGATGTCACGGCCCCGGTGAAGTGCATGTGAATGAAAAGATGAAGGGCATTACGGTAAATACTGCTGTTGCAGTTGATTACTCGATTGTTAATCCGGCCAAGCTGACACGCGACCTGCAGGTGGAGTTGTGTCAGCGATGCCATCTGCAGGGCATCTCTGTCCTGAACAGCGGAAAAACTTTTTTTGATTTTAAACCTGGACAGCCGCTCAGCAGTGTGATGAATGTTTTTATGCCACGGTATGAAGGAGGGGAAGGGAAGTTTATTATGGCCTCGCATGCAGACCGGATGAAACAAAGCAAATGCTACCTTCATTCACAGATGACCTGTCTTACCTGCCACAATCCACACATCAGCGTGAAGGTTACACCGCCGGAGCAGTTCAATGCTGCCTGCATTTCCTGTCATACCGCCGGCAAGAACGGCTGTAAACTTTCCACAGGATTGCTGATGGCTGCGAATAATAATTGCTATACATGCCACATGCCGGTTTCAGAAACGCTTGACATCCCAAATGTAACAGTGCATGATCATCGCATACAGGTGCCTGTTACAGAGAGCAAAAAGCAAGAGATTCGCCAATTTATTGGCTTAACCTGCATGACTTCCAATAATCCTTCTGCACTGTTAATGGCGCAAGGATATCTCCAGACCTATGAAGCCTTCTCGCCACAGCCTTACCTGTTGGATTCAGCGAATGTTTACCTGAATCAATCAAATGAAAAAAATGGGAATGAATACCTGGAGGAACTGCTCCGCTACTTCTACCTGAAAAAAGATTATGCGCAGGTGGTCAGCCACGCTGCCACAATTAATGCCGCAAAAACCGGCAATGCCTGGACGGCTTACCGGATTGGAGAAGCGAACTACCAGGCAGGTAACTACCGGCGGGCCTTTGATTTCTATAAAAGAGCTGTTGATATGCGGCCGGCTGATCCTGAGTTTTCCAATAAACTTGGTACCGTGATGGTGGCAATGGAAAAATATACGGAAGCATTATCCGTATTTAATAAGATCGTGGAGGAGCATCCTGAATATGCACCTGCTCTCTGTAATCTTGGTTTTGTATATTTCCTGCAAAGCGATTTTGAGATGGCCGGTAGTTTGTATGACCGCGCCTTGGCTCTCGATCCTGACTATGAACAGGCACTGATGAATAAAATTGCATTACTGATTGTACAGCGAAATAATGATGATGCTAAAAAATTAGCGAAGCGCGTGTTGAAAATAAATCCGAAGAATGAAAAGGCAAGAAAAGTTTTGACAAAAGCAGCCAGTTGGGAAGCCAACTGAAACCTTGGCAGCCAGTTGAAGGTGTACTGAAACCTTGTGAGAATTCTTATGTGTATTGGCTTTCAGTGTGAAGAATACTAAAAATGCTTCACTCAACCCGGATTTTTCAGTGGAAAAATCTGCTGCGACTTAGAACTGCTAAGGGTTTGCTCAATTTGTCAAGAAAAGAAAATGTTTCACAAACCCTAAGCAGTTCTACGTCGGGGTTAAACCCGTTGCCGCTTTGAACTGCAAAATGTGGGTTCAATCGGTCATCAAAGATTTTAGTAGCATCATTCTGCTGCTGAGGTCATAGAATTACAAATCGCGGATGGCAAAGAAAAAAAAATCAAAAGGCAGGTGGCGCAGATACCTAATTGCATTTGGAGCGGTAACTGTGATGTTTGGATGGCTGATCGGCTACAATTTTTATCACAGGGTGTATGCGCCTAACATTATTTATTCTGCAGACAAAAAAATTATCTCTACATCCCTACGGGCACCGATTATGAAGAGCTGCTGGCGATATTGACTGCGGGAAAAACGGTAAAAAACATTGAAGCATTCGAATGGGTTGCCACAAAGATGAACTTGCGGGAAAATGTACATCCGGGTAAATACCGCTTAAAAGAGCAGATGAGCAATTATGAACTTGTGAAGATGATTCGGGGCTGGATTACAGGAACCGGTGAAACTGGTGATCAATAAATTCAGAATGAAAGAGGAACTGGCGGGATTTGTCGGGCGGAAGCTGGAAGCGGATTCTGCCTCGCTGCTGAAAATGCTGGAAGACGATTCAACGCTCAGAGAGATGGCACTTACGAGGGAGACATCAATGTCACTAATAATTCCCAATACCTATGAATTTCGCTGGAACACAAGCGCCTCACAATTTATGGAGCGGATGAAAAGGGAAAATGCTCGGTTCTGGAATGTATCGCGTAAAGAGAAAGCTTCGCAGCTGGGTCTTTCGCCAACAACCGTCATCATACTGGCATCCATAGTGGAAGAAGAAACCAATTACCAGGCAGAAAAGGGAACGATCTCAGAAGTCTACCTGAACCGCATCAGGCAGGGTATGTTGTTACAAGCTGATCCAACGGTCAGGTTTGCCTTAAAGGATTTCACTATAACCAGAGTGCTCCAAAAGCATCTTGCTTTTAGCTCGCCTTACAATACCTATCTGAATAAAGGCCTTCCGCCCGGACCGATCTGTACACCTTCCATTGAAACGATTGATGCGGTATTAGACGCCACACCGCATGATTATTTATATTTTTGCGCCAATCCTGATAAGCCGGGTACGCACTTGTTTGCAAAAACCTATCAGCAACACCTCCTGAATGCAAAGCGATATCAGCAATGGATAAGCAGGCAGTGAGGTGGCGGGCTGTAATGGTTCATGGATGCTGACGGCTACAGGTGAGTGAATGATGTGCGAAAATTACAGCAGGATGATTTATTCATCCGGTCAGAAAAAACAAAATTGACAATGTATATACACGAAACAGAAATACGCGTGAGATATGGTGAAGTTGATATGATGGGTTATCTGTATTATGGTTACTACTCATTTTACTACGAACAGGCACGTGTTGAAACCATGCGCAGCCTTGGGATTTCCTACAAGAAGATGGAAGAACTCGGATTTATGCTCCCGGTTCGTGATCTTCATATTCACTTCGTGAAACCGGCCTACTACGATGATGTGGTGCGAATAAAAACAATGATCAGTAAGATGCCACTGGTTCGTCATGAATTTACATATGAGATGTACAATCAGAAAGACGAATTAATCAACAAGGCAGAAACAACACTGGTATACATAGACAAGGATACAAGGAAACCCGTTTCCTGTCCTGCATTTGTACAAGACTTGCTGAAGCCATATCTTGAACACTGACGTGAACAGACTACTGGAAAACATTAAGAAGTACAGCGGATGGAACACCATAGTAGAACTCTCTAAAATCAAGGGATTCCCCGGGCATCGTGACATTTCTGTGTATGAGGTTCTCTCATTCCTGTTTATCGAGATGGGGCGCGATTCCATCCTTATCAGGGCATCTTCTATCTCCTTCAATTTATTTGTTGCCATATTCCCGTCTATACTGGTGATCTTTACCGTGATCCCTTACATACCAGTACCCCATTTTCAAACCGCCTTGCTCGGTACACTCAGTGATGTATTGCCCGAGAATGTGTACGTTTTGCTGAGTGAAACCATTGAAGACATCGTGACGCGTGAACAAGGTGGATTATTGTCTGTCAGTATTGTGCTATCTGTCTATTATGCCAGCAGGGGAGTGATCAGCCTGATGAATGCCTTTGATAAGGCGCTGCCTACATTCAGGAAAAGGGATTTTATCAATAATCAATTGGTGGCATTCAAGTTATTGCTGCTCTTATTTTTGCTACTCCTGGTTTCCGTTACCTTGTTTATCGGAGGAGAGCGTATTATCAAAGGAATTATGCATCTCATTCATGCGGAGGATTCAACTACTTATTTATGGTTCACCACCATACGGTGGTTTTCCGTTTTGGTGATCATCTATTTTTCCATTGCCCTCATTTATTATTTCGGCCCGGCAACGCATAACCAATGGCGATTTTTTACCGCCGGTGCTACCCTGGCAACCATTCTTTCCATTATCAGTTCACTTATCTTCTCCTGGCTGATTGATCAGTTTGGCCAGTATAATAAGGTATATGGTTCCATTGGAACATTGCTGGTATTGATGATCTGGCTGAACTATAACTCACTCAGCCTGCTCATTGGATTCGAGTTAAACGCCAGTATTGAGATGAACAAAAGCATGCACAAAGAAGGATCATTGGAAAGCCAGCTATCTAAAGAAAAATGACAACGGAACAGCTTGTTTACTTATGGCAATAGGGTATGGCGTATGGTGATGTTTCCATAGAAAAATGCCGCTTAATCTATGAAACGGTCGCAGGATATGTTCTACAAAAGCAAAACCCCCGGTGAAATACGGGGGCTTTGCTTTGATTAGTAAAGGTACTTAAAGAAAAAATTACTCAATCACCATCTTCTGTGTCACAGTGGTATTGCCTGCTGTAACGGTATAGAAGTAAATGCCTGAAGCGAGGGTGCCTTTGTCTATAGAAAGTGTGTGCTTGCCTGCAGCAAACTGGTATTGCTGAGAGGAGAAAATTTCTCCCAGGATATTCTGCACCTTAACGGTCACCGCCGAAGACTGAGCAACCTGAACAGTGAACTGCGTGGAGCCATTGAAAGGATTAGGATAGTTGGCACTCACCTGCAAAGGAGACTGGCTTTGAACAGTGTTGATGCCGGTAGTTGGAAAATCTGTATCACTGTAAGTTACGTTACTAAAATACCAGAAATTGCAGGTTGATGCGAAATCACCCACCGGTTCAACAATCACCACCGGCAATGTTGTTGTTCCGGTAGCGTCATCACGAAGACTAACAGGAGCAACATGCGGCATAGCTACTCTGCCATCCCAGTCCGTGTTGTAAGTGAAGTTTTTCACTTCATTACTCAACTGCCATGAATTGATATCGAGTCCTCTTGAATACAGGTTAGGATAGACATTGTCAAAATCAGCATTCGGATCAACCAGCGAGGGATCGGTGTCAATCCAAGTAAAGAATACCTTGCTGCCATCAGGTGTGGTAGTGGCCTGGCAGCGGTTGTCTTCCGTATACGTGGTAGTGGTTCCAACATTGCCACGGAAGGTTGCGATGCTGTCAATATCTAACTGAATAGCTTCCCAGTTATCACCGTGTTTGGTAATATCATAGCAATGTAGCAGCAGGGTGGAGAGGATTCCGTAATCCTGACCGTTGCCTACCACATTTACATAATGGGGATTGCCATATTTATCAACCACAAGGCCGGCTTCATAGCCAGTAGTCGGAATGCCTGTTCCATTCGGATCAAGATCTAACATGACATTGTCAAATGCAGTAAGGTCGATATAAACCGGCTCAGACCAGCTCGCACCTCCATCATTGGTTGATATGAATACAGGCTGATAAACGTAGATGCCATCATCAATAAAATCGCCTCCCACCACGATCCATCCTTTCATGCCTGTTGGATCGAAAGCGATGAGGGGGTCGAGCCAGGAAGTGGTTCCGTCAAATGCCAGATCAGCCGGCAAGGTGATAATTTTATTAAGTGACCATTCAACATTGCGTGTGGAGGAATTCCATACTCCTTTTATCAGCGCCAGGTTGCTGTCATTCACGTACCCAGCGGCATCATCCTCATCATATACCGGAGCAATCGACCAGTACTCACCGGGTTTTCCTTTGACAAGGGAGGAAAAGATGCCTACATTACCATGATTGACGGAATCAATTACTTCCGTATAAGACAGTACATCACCATCTATCTGGCCGACACCTGAAATGGTACCTTCCCAGGTATTGAATGGTCCGGCTGCATCACCATTGTGCCATGTTCCTACATAAACCAGATAAACGCTATCGCCAATGGCTGTTCCTGAAGGATTAATCATGGCTGCCTGCGGATAACGTCCGTTTTTGCCACCTGCTCCGGCACCGTCCGTATTTGGGTTGAGCGCACCTATATCATTCACAAAGGTGACACCTCCATCCTTGGAAGCGTCAAAACGGTACTGTGAACTGGTGCCGCCAAATGCTCCTGCATTGTTGCGGTGAATAAAGACCACAGCCTTGGTGGTATTATCAGCTACTACTACATTGCAGGCATTGTTCAGTACTGTAAGACCGTTACTGGAACTGCCTAGTTCAACGCTGCTGAGATCACGGGTGCCTTCGGCCTTCGAAACCGCAGGTAACCGTTTTACGGAAGGCTGCAAAAGGATATTTTCATTTAGCAGATCAACGTTCATTTGCGGATCAGCTTTGTGTGTAAGCTTTGGGCCTTGCGAAAAACCCGCTACTCCGATCAACAGGGAAATGAGGAAGAGTGTAAATTTTTTCATGGTTAGATGGGTTTGGTTTGAAAACAGTTTCTGGTATGGTTGCCAAAAGTATAAATTTAAGACTAATGTTACGATTTTTTAACACAGTCGAGATGTGACTTTCAGTTGTTTGCACAAGGCAACAATCTTTACTCTCTTGCTTCGGCATTGCCAATTGCTTCACACGGATTTTTCAATGGGAAAATCCCACTACCAATTGCTTAATCCTACTACTGTTTTGAATTTCAAAATGGAGACTTTGCCGGGTAAAAAACAGAAAAGCCCTCCGGTTGAGAAGGGCTTTCTGCCGCAATTTCAATTAGTAATATCAGTTGTTCACCAACGTAACCGGAAGAGTTGAACTAATGCTTCCAGATTTGACATGAATATAGTAGAGACCATTTTCCATTCCGGAAAGATCTACCTGTGCCTTGTTACTCACTATTTTAACACTGTTCAGATTCATGACCGACCTGCCAATACTATTGGTGATGGAAACAGAAATTTCCCTTTGATCTGTTTTTCCAAAATCCAGGGTGGTTATTCCGGTTGATGGGTTTGGATACAGGGCAATATTAGCCGGCCCATTGCTGACCGCGGGCACACCTACATTAATTCCAAGATCAAATACTGGCATGGTGACATAAACCATTTCATTCACCTCACCGGAGTTACACGGATCATACGTTGTTGTAGAGATGCCGGCGCAGTAGTCGCGCTGATAGAGCAACCGAAGATTGTCATCAACGTTCCTGGCAAGTGTTGCATAGGCGCCTTCTGCAAACGGATCGCTCACTACATCGATCGGATCACCCCAAGTTTCACCATTGTCTTTGCTAACGGCAACATAAATATGGCGGATGGCTTGACCCACGCCATCGGATGAGTTCTCAACGGCCGCCATATAGGAAAGGTAGAGATTGCCATTCACATCAATGGCAGCACTGGGATAGGAAGCAAGTCCTTTGAAGGGAAATGTGCCAATGGCAATGCCGCCTGATCCATCATCAGGAAATTCAAGAAAGCCACTGCCATCGAGGTCCAACGCCCCAAGATTTTCTATCGTCATAGGTTCGGGCAGGGATTCGTTCCAGTAGATAAGGGCATTGGTGAAATAATAGCTGTAGGCCGCATCGCCAACAATATCATTCACAATAAACATATCGCCCCACCAGAGGTGAACCATTCCGTTATTATCAACCAGCACGGCGAATGATCCATCGGAAATACGGATGCTATCAGCAACGCCATCTCCATTGGTATCGGTAATCGTATCGTCGGTAAATTTGAAATAAGGGTGATGGTAAACAATCGTTTTTGTCCAGGTATCACCATTGTCGGTTGATTTGTAAAGCAGCACATCGTTGGCGATACTTCCACCGACAACAATGGCGACCGTGTTACCGTTGGCATCTATCTGGTAGGCATCACCGGCAAAACCGATATAATTTTCTGTAGTGATATCTGGTAATTCAACATTGGTTTTGTCCCAGGTTGTTCCGCCATCTGTTGACCTGTAGTACATGGGGGTTCCATTCAATCCGTTATAAAGTGCTCCGGCATTGGCAACCGGCGTAGTGAGCGAAATCAAATGAACATTGTTTCCATTGGTGGCCACCTTTGACCATAGGTTACCGCCTACAGCGTCATTGGCGAGGTTGGTA
>JBGAWA010000070.1:0-23222 GCA_044227805.1 Chitinophagales bacterium
GCGATGCGCGGCCCGTCGGTGCCGGCACCGGAATTGACTACTACTGGGTCTGTCCAGTTTAATAATGATTGTGCTTGCAGGCAGCAGGTGCTGCAGATCAGGCCGAAAAGGAAGAGTTTTTTTTTCATGGGATAATATCTGTATGATGTTTGCACTGTCGTCAAAATTACTTTTACCGGTTCTGCTCTTTGATTCAGAGATTCAGAAATTATTCAACGATTAACTTTTTAAGATCAGTCATCTTTCCATTCCTGTCAGTTAGTTGAATGATATACATGCCAGGCTCCAGTCCCGATAGATCTATTACAACTGGCGGTTGATGGATGAGAGGAATTGCTTGCAGTATTTTGCCTTGTATTGATGTAATCGTCAAGTTTGCAGAAGTGGTTTTTGAAAACATAACCGTACAAATCGCATTGGCAGGATTCGGGAAAATTTCCCAGTCATCTAGCACTACCGAATTTTCGATTTCTAAAGCAATAATATCGAGCGAGTTGGAATAGATGTAGCAGCCGAAACTGTTTGTAACCTTTACATAGTATGTTCCGTTCTGGACCGGATTGTATGACTGGCTTGTTGCGCCTGGTATGGCCGTATTTTCATTATACCATTGATTTCCTGTTGCAGCATCGGAAAACAGGGTTACTCCATCAAAAGTAATGACAGGCATCGGAGGTAAAAGGTGCAGTGTTACGCTGATTTGACTAGCTGCTGTGGTATCACAGGCATTGTATGCTTCTACGGAAATTATTCCAGACAGGTCACCGGCCTTTACTTTTACAGTGTTAGTTCCTTGTCCTGATAATATGGTGGATTCGGAAGGAACCGTCCATTCATAATAAGCGTCATCAGCATTCAGTGGAACCGTATAATTCAGTGTATCGTCTTCGCATGCTGTAGTTGTTCCTGTCACAGCACCAATGTCACCTAAGTCCGGGCATGGCGCTGTGTATTTATAAAGGATACCGGCTGTGCCGACAGCATATCCTGTATAATAATTGGGAAAATGAATGCCAAAAAGCTGCCCGTTGGCAGTTGCATCGTAACTCCAGCTTGCGCCATCATTGTTAGTTGCAAGAATATTATTGGAAACAAACCGACAGTTGTTATTTGTTGACAAGAAGCCATCTCGTAGCGTATAAGTTGAGATACCGGCATAAACCTGATTCCAGCTGACACCGCCATCCGTTGTCTTGTAAATGTTTTCACCTTTGCCACCGGCATAAACAGTGTCTTCGTTGTTAATGGCAAGCGCCAGCAGGCCGGTGCTGGCATTGGTATAAATGGTGCTCCATGTATTGCCTCCGTCTGTTGTTTTTATTACCGCGCCTTCCACAAAAGAGCTGTTACTTGCTACGGCATATCCAACATTGTTGTTGGAAAAGCGAACTTGAATGAGATCAGTTGTAATACCCGTACTCAGCGTTGACCATGATGTGCCGCCATCGGTTGTCTTCAACATCGTTCCACCTCCTCCACACACGAAGCCGGTATCGGCGGATGGAAAATCAAGAGAGCGCAGCGCCTGAGTGGAGCCGCTGAAAACACCATTCCAGGTGGCGCCTCCGTCTGCTGATTTCAGGATGGTACCGTTAAAGCCGCATACGATGCCATGGTTGGCATCGGTAAAATGAACACCACGCATTGCGGCAAAGGTGCCGGTGTTGTAAATGGACCATGTAGTTCCACCATCCGTCGTTTTGAGGATCAGGGAATTATCGGGCGAGACAGGTTCAGTACAAATCCATCCGGTGCTGGAATTGATGAAGAACACAGACCGTAACAGGTTGGTTACACCGGTATTCATGAGCGTCCATTGCTGTGCAAAGGCCACTGTAGGAAGTGAAAAGATAAGAATCAGTAGATAATTTTTCAATCGGCTGTATGGGTGTTTTGTTGCACTGATGAGTTTTGAAAAATAGTTACAAAATTTCACAATCGGAAGAGCGGTTGATTTCCAGGTATGACCGTATGTATAATGCTTAATCCAGCAGTCTGCAGTGCTGTTTCATAGTGAATCGGGATTTATTTGTTAAAATATCCGGGTTAATTTGGCAGATTGTCTGCAATACGGCTACTACACTTCATTTTTATGATTCAAATTGAACCGCCTGATTATTCTACACTGCATTCGAAATCTGCTACTATTTTTTCTTCATACTGCTTTCTAAAAGCTATACTCTTTGAAACGTATTTTTTTCGCTATACCAATTCCTGAAGCCATCAGCACGGCTTTGCTGCAGCCTTATAAAGGAATGCAGGTTCATGGTGTTCGTTGGATTCCTCAAGAACAGTTGCACATCACCGTTTATTTCGCGGGTGAAGTAACGGAGGATGTACTCCAAACCATTCACTCAGCGATGCCGGTTATTTGCCAGTCGAAAGCCGCTTTTTATCTCGCATTTGAAAATCTGCGTTTGCTGCATAAAAACAAAAAACCGGCTATGTTGTGGGCAGGCTTTAAAGAGCATGCTTCATTTACTGATTTGTCATTGTCCATCAGTAAAATTTTTTCCGCTCCGTTACCTCCGGCACAAACACCGCATATCACGCTTGCGCGTATCAGGCAGTTGCATCAGTTGCCCTTTGATCTTCCCACGATGAAACCATTTTACATCCATACGCATGCAGTAGAATTGTGGCAGTCACATCTGCTGCAAACCGGATCGACCTATGAGGTACTCAGCCGTTGGAAACTGGGAAAGGGAATCTGTTAAACAAATGAAATACTATCTTCACCATGTCATTGCAGGCCGGTCAGCGGCTGCGCATGATGACCACTCAATAATTGTTAACCAATCAAACTTTTCCCATGTACAGCATACAGTCACGCCTGCAAAAGGAAATTGACGATATCCGGTCTGCAGGGTTATACAAGCAAGAGCGTATCATCACGTCCCCACAGGGAGCGGAGATCACCGTCAACGGAAAAACAGTGCTGAACTTCTGCGCCAACAACTACCTCGGACTCAGCTCGCATCCAAGGGTGACGCAAGCGGCAAAAGATGCCATTGACACACATGGTTATGGCATGTCGAGCGTGCGTTTCATCTGCGGCACGCAGGATATTCATAAAGAGCTGGAGAGGAAGATCTCCGCTTTTCTTGGAACGGAAGACACTATTTTATATGCAGCAGCATTCGATGCCAATGGCGGTGTGTTTGAACCGTTGTTTACTGAAGAAGATGCTCTGATCAGTGATGAATTGAACCATGCTTCCATTATTGACGGTGTGCGTCTTTGCAAAGGGCAGCGTTTCCGTTACAAGCACAACGACATGAACGACCTGGAGGAGCAACTCCAAAAGACGCAAGCGCTGCGCAGCAGGATCATCATCACCGATGGAGTTTTCAGCATGGATGGCACCATCGCACAGCTGGATAAGATCGTGGCACTTGCCGAAAAGTACGAAGCCATGATTATGATAGATGAATGCCATGCCTCCGGTTTCGTGGGCAAGACTGGCCGAGGCACGCATGAACATCGTGGTGTAATGGGAAAGATTGACATCATTACCGGTACCTTGGGTAAAGCACTGGGTGGTGCATCCGGTGGGTTTACCTCAGGCCGGAAAGAAGTAATCGAGCTGCTGCGGCAGCGTTCCCGCCCCTACCTGTTTTCGAATACCCTTGCACCATGCATCACCGGCGCTTCTATTGCCGTACTGGATATGCTGAGTGAAACAACCGAATTGCGTGATAAGCTGGAATCCAATACCAAACACTTCCGTACAAAAATCACCGAAGCCGGCTTTGATATAAAGCCCGGCGAACACCCTATTGTTCCCATCATGCTGTATGATGCAATGCTTGCACAACAGTTCGCTGCCAAAATTCTGGAAGAGGGAATTTATGTGATCGGGTTTTTCTATCCGGTAGTAGCCAAAGGCAATGCGCGGATCCGTGTTCAGCTTTCTGCGGCACACGATCAGCGTCATCTTGACAAAGCGATTGCAGCCTTTACAAAGGTGGGAAAAGAGTTAGGGGTGATTAAGCAGGCAGATTAGACAGGGATTCTTTTAGCGAACGGAATTATTCTGTTGAAAAATTCTTGCTGGCCTGCCACAGCGATACTAAGCCGCTGCCTTATTAATCCAGAAATTGTTGAAGCCCATTCCGGATTGTATCTGAATAATTTTCTGCTGACTCATTTCGAGCAAAGCAAGAAAGGTGAAGATGGCATGAATGCGGTTGGTGCAGATTTCGAATACCCGCGCAAAAGGGACATCGTGCTCCGATTCCATCAGTTTGGCAACATATGCTTTCTGGCCTTCAATGGTATAAGGAAAGGAAATAATCTTGTGTACCGGTTTGTTCTTTTCTTCTTCCATCCTCCGCATCACGCGCTCAAAAGCTTTCAGCAGTTTGAAGAGTGTGAGTGTATGCAATTCCGCTTCGCCCGTCCAGGTTTCAGATACGGCTTTTAACTCACTCTCCACATTGCCGCGCTCGAACTGCTTGCTACGTTCATCTTCCAGCAAACGCAGGTCATCCAGCACTTCTTTGTACCGTTTATATTCCAGCAGTTGCTGCACGAGCTCCAGCCTCGGATCAATTTCCTGTCCCTTCTCATCCATCTCTTTTCGTGGTAACAGCATCTTGGCCTTGATGCGCATCAGGGTGGCCGCTACCACAATAAATTCGCTGGCCAGCTCGATATTCATCACGCTCAGCTTATGAATATAATCGAGGAAATCCTGCGTGATGCGGGCGATCGGTATGTTATAGATATCCAGCTCATCGCGCTCGATAAAAAAGAGCAACAGGTCAAAGGGTCCCTCAAACTGGGGTAGTTTTATTTCGTAGGTGGCAGGTGCTTCAGTCATTGTAAAAAATGAAAAACAAAATTAGCCGTCATTTGTTAGCATTATGGTTTGACGGGTTTCTAAATATCAACAACTGCCGTTTGGGCGTTTTCCTACCTGCAGGTAACAGAACCAGTAGCCTGAGGCATTGCGAATCAGCCTGTTCCGGCAAAACAAGGCTGAAGGATTGGAAGTAATCATTAATTTTACCACCTCATTTATTCACATTGAATGGAAATTCAGGCAGGCGAACTGTTATCCGAAATTAATTATCCGTCAGATCTCCGGAAACTCGGCAAAGATAAGCTATACCAGGTGTCGCAGGAGTTGCGGCAATATATTATTGACAGCGTGTCCGTATATGGAGGACATTTCGGTGCCAGCCTTGGTGTCGTGGAGATGACGGTGGCCATTCATTATGTATTCAATACACCTTATGATCAGCTGATTTGGGACGTAGGTCACCAGGCTTACGGCCATAAGATACTCACCGGCAGAAGGAAAAGCTTTCAGACAAACAGGAAATACAAGGGCATTGCGGGTTTTCCGGCACGCGCGGAAAGTGAGTACGACACTTTTGGCGTTGGCCATTCTTCCACTTCCATCTCAGCCGGTGTGGGGATGGCTGTTGCCAGCAAATACAAAGGAGAAAAAGACAGGCAGCACATTGTGGTGATTGGAGATGGAGCGATGACAGCAGGATTGGCTTTTGAAGGAATGAATCATGCAGGGGTTTCCGATACTAACCTGTTGATTATCCTGAATGACAATTGCATGAGCATTGATCCCAATGTAGGTGCCTTGAAGGAATACCTCACCGATATCACCACGTCGCATACTTACAATAAGACAAGGGATGAGATCTGGAATCTATTCGGAAAGCTCGGCGGCAGAGGAGCGCAGCAGCAACTGTCGAAAATTGAGGCAAGCCTGAAGAGCGCCATCTCTAAAAGCAGCAATATTTTTGAAGCGCTAAACATCCGCTATTTTGGCCCTGTGGACGGGCATAACGTGAACCGCCTTGCTGAAATTCTCGAAGACCTCAGGCATATTCCCGGGCCAAAGTTGC
Organism: Chitinophagales bacterium; assembly: GCA_044227805.1. Taxonomy (GTDB): domain Bacteria; phylum Bacteroidota; class Bacteroidia; order Chitinophagales; family UBA10324; genus JACCZZ01. The sequence continues at coordinate 5,874 of JBGAWA010000070.1, forward strand.
TGCATTGCATCACCACCAAAGGAAAAGGATATCATCTTGCCGAGCAGGATCAGACCAAGTGGCATGCGCCGGGTTTGTTTGATAAGACCACGGGAGAAATTTTTAAGAAAATTCCTGTTCAGCCGTTGCCTCCGAAATACCAGGACGTATTCGGCCATACCCTCGTGGAGCTGGCAGAGCGCAATTCAAAAATCATGGGTATCACACCCGCTATGCCATCAGGATCGTCGCTGAACATCATGATGAAGGAGATGCCGGATCGCGCTTTTGATGTAGGTATTGCGGAACAGCATGCAGTCACATTTGCTGCAGGCCTTGCCACGCAGGGATTGGTTCCGTTTTGCAATGTGTATAGCACCTTCCTGCAACGAGGCTACGATCAGGTTATTCATGATGTGGCTATTCAGCGGCTGCACGTCGTCTTTTGCCTCGATCGCGGCGGACTTGTGGGCGAGGACGGTGTGACACACCAGGGAAGTTTTGATCTTGCCTATATGCGCATCATTCCTAATATGGTGGTGAGTGCGCCGATGAATGAAGAAGAGTTGCGCAACCTTATGTACACGGCTCAGCTGGAAAAAAACAGCGGTCCGTTTTCCATTCGTTATCCAAGAGGGGAAGGCGTGATGCCTGAATGGAGAAAGCCATTTGATGAAATCGAAATCGGAAAGGGTAGAAAAATATCAGACGGTGAAGGAGTATGTGTGCTCAGCCTCGGGCATCCGGGAAATTTTGTAGTGGAAGCATGCCGGGAGCTACGGCTTGATGACATTTTTCCGGCACACTACGATATGCGATTTGTGAAACCACTGGATGAGGAATTGCTGCATGAGGTATTTAAAAAATTCAATAAGATTATTACCGTCGAAGACGGTGTGATCAATGGTGGATTCGGAAGCGCGGTCCTTGAATTCATGTCGGATCATCATTATGTTGCCGAAGTAAAACGGCTCGGTATTCCGGATAAGTTTATTGAACACGGATCATTAAGGGAATTGCATCATCTGTGCGGATTTGATGCGGAAGGGATTAAGGAAGCGGTGAGGGAGATGGTAAAGGAGAAAGTGGTGGTGAAGGTAAGGTAAGGTTACTGATGGAGCGGTGAAGAAAACGGCACCGTATGAAAATAATCATCCCCGGAATTCAGGCTATCCCAAATGTTTCAGTGTAATCACTTCCCGCTCTGTCAGTTCTCTCCATTCGCCGCGCGGTAAATTTTTCTTTGTCAGGCCTGCATATAACACGCGGTCGAGTTTGATCACTGTATAGCCAAGGTGTTCGAAGATGCGGCGCACAATCCGGTTTTTGCCGATGTGCAGCTCGATACCCACAACCGTCCTGTCTTTATCATTGGTGTAGGCAATTTCATCCACGATGGCCAGCCCGTCTTCCAGCACAATGCCTTTGGCGATCTTTTCCATATCATCGAGCTCCAGCTTTTTGTTGAGGGTAACTTCATACACTTTCTTCACTTTTTTACTGGGATGAGTGAGTCGTTGTGCCAGGTCGCCGTCATTGGTGAAAAGGAGCAGGCCGGTAGTATTCCTGTCAAGGCGTCCAACCGGAAATAATCGCCCGGTGGAAGCTTCGCTGATCAGTTCCATCACTGTTTTTCTGCCGCGGTCGTCTTCCGTAGTGGTGATATGATATTTGGGTTTGTTGAGCAGGATATACACTTTTTTTCCATAGGTAACTTTCTCGCCTTTGAATTTCACGCTGTCATTATGCTGAACACGAAATCCGGGTTCTTTTATCACCTTGTCATTCACCTTCACGAGACCTTCCGCAATAAACTCTTCGCATTTTCTCCTGGCCGCAATACCGGCATTCGATAAATATTTATTGAGCTGAACGCCCTTATCATTATTGGTAGTAGCTGCCACTGATGGCGGAGCTTTTGCAGAAGTTACCGGCCTTGGCAGCAGCGGCTTGCGCTGGTAAGTCGGCTTCTGCCGTTTGCCTCCGCCAAAAGCCGGTTTGCCGGAAGGTTGGTGTGGCCTGGAGGAATTTTCTCTTTTCCTGTTCATGGTGTCAAATGTAAGATGAATGATGTGATATTCTTTGCAACGAATAGATTTCAGGCACTCACTTTTTCCATCCTCTTTCCGGATCAACCACCGGCAAGTTCAATCTGGCTACTTCCGCATTGAACGCAGGTACCTGTTTCATAAAAATCATTTGCAGCCGCTGGAGATAAGTATTGGTGGTTGCAGTGAGAAGATGCAACACCTCAAATTGCTGTTGTGGGGGCCGGCTATCGGCGGCGCGAATAAAATCCTGCAGGGCGCAGATTCGTTCCATCATTTGCATCGGGAACCGTAAGACATCTTCGCTGGCAATCGCCTTAACCTGCAGGAGTGTATCTTCTATTTCTTCGAGGGAATCCAGCAGTGGTTGGGCCACTGCCTTGAGTGGCATGATCCTGCTGCTGTCGCTGAAGCTTCCGATGAATCCATTCACCTGATCGCGAACAGAACGGATCTTCAGCACATTGGTGGAGATCAGATCCTGTTCCTGGTTCACCTGCATCATCAGGTCGAACTGTGCCTGCAAATCAGCTGGCGTGGCATTTACCTTCGGATTCAGTACGATGGAGAAACTTTGTTGCATCAGTGTGGTATCACCCTGCATCAGTTTCACGAGATACTTACCGGGCAAAGCTTTCGGACCCGCCATCGCATCGTTGTACCACCAGTCTTCATCAAAGAGCCGCGCATGCGGATAGTTCATATCCCATACAAAACGATTCATCCCTGAATCGGCTGTTAAAATTTCAGGATCAGTTTTCGGCTGGTCATAAAAAGTCTTTGCGGTTTTCAATGCCTTTCCATGCTTGTCGCTTTTATTGGAAAAGGCAATAATGCTGTCACCCTTTTCCGTGTAAAAAGCCAGTTTGATTTCACCTTTAGGTTTGTTTTTGAAATAGTAATTCACGATCACTCCATTCGGTGCATTGGTTCCTTCCTGTAAATTGATTTTCTCCGCTTTGTCAAGCGGTATTTGTGCTCCATCCATCCGGATCGCCGTTCGCGGCTGATATAACCAGTAATGAGAAGCGGCCACCGAATCACTCACCTGGTAAAGTGGAGTTAAATCGTCGAGTACCCAAAAACCTCTTCCATGGGTAGCGATCACCAGTTCTTTTAAATCTTTTTTTACCTGTAAATCATGAACAGGCGTAACAGGCAGGTTGAGTTGCAGTGTTTGCCAATGATCACCCTGGTCGAATGAAACATAAGCACCGGTTTCAGTGCCTGCATACAATAAATTTTTCCTGTTGGGATCTTCCCGCACACAACGGGTATAAACATTTTCTTTCAGGCCATTGGTAATCAGCGTCCAGGTTTTGCCATAATCGGTAGTACGGAAAATATAGGGATGAACATCATTGAGCCTGTAGCGATGCGCAGCGAGGTAACACGTTGCCGCGTCAAAATGCGAAGGTTCTATGATGCTGACAGTAGCCCACTGCGGTAAGTTGGCGGGTGTTACAGCTGTCCAGGTTTTTCCGTTGTCACGGCTGACCTGCACGAGCCCGTCATCGGTTCCGGCCCACAACAAACCTTCTTGTGCGGGCGACTCCGCGAAAGCGAAAATATCACCGAACACTTCCGCACCGGTGTTATCAGGGGTAATGGGTCCACCGCTTTGTTGTTGTTTTGAAGCGTCGTTGAGCGTCAGGTCCGGGCTGATGGTTTCCCAGCTCATGCCACCGTTGTTGCTGCGGTGTACCATTTGTGAAGTGCAATACAACACTTTCGGATCCCATGGAGAAAACGAAATCGGGAAGGTCCAGTGAAACCGGTATTTGTTTACCCCCGATCCATAACCATCATTGATCAGCGGAAATACAGAGACATATTTGTATTGCTCATTCTTTTTATCATGCATGGAAAGTATGCCGTCATATTCGCCGCCATAAGAGATGGAAGCATCATTGGGATCGGGCACAATATAACCTGCTTCGCCGCCGGCCGGCACATACCAGTCTTTAGCGCCAATGGATGAGCCGTATGACCGTGTAGCGATGCGCACGGAGCCCCAGTCCTGCTGTCCGCCATAGGCGTGATAAGGAAAATCGTTGTCGAGGTTAACATGATAAAACTGGCAGGTGGGAATATCTTCATCCGTCCATGTTCTGCCGCCGTTAAAAGTAACCGCCACGCTGCCGTCGTCTGCAAGAATAAAATTCTCCGTATTGTCAGGGTTGATCCAGATGTCGTGATTGTCGCCATGTTCCTGTTCCATTTTTGAAAAGCTCATGCCGCCATCAATTGATTTCCATAGTTCCACATTGCATACATATACTACATCCTGGTTTTTCGGGTCACAGAAAATTTCGCTGAAGTACCAGGGCCGTTGTGTGAGGTCGTTTTTTGCGGAAGCCGTGTCCCAGGTGGCGCCACCGTTGTTACTCCGGAAAAGCCTGCTGTGTTCACTTTCTACCATGGCATACACCCGTTGCGGATTAGTGGCAGAAACTGCGACACATATTTTCCCGATCATCCCTTTTGGCATGCCCGGATTTTTTGATAACAAGGTCCAGGTATCTCCACCATCCGTGGTCTTGTATAAGCCGCAGCCGGGTCCGCCGCTGCTGAGTTTCCACGGCATGCGGTGCGCCTGCCAGAGCGCTGCATAGATGATGTTTGGATTGGTTGGATCAAAATCTATATCAATGGCGCCGGTGCTGTCATCTTTAGCCAATATCTGTTGCCATGATCTGCCACCATCTCTTGTACGGTACACGCCACGTTCTTTACTGGATCCGTATACCTTTCCCATCACGGCAGCATAGGCGACATCCGCATTTTTTGGATGAATGATGATCTGCCCGATGGCAGCAGCATCCAGGGTAAGCTGATGCTTCCATGTTTTCCCCGCATCCATGGATTTGTAAATACCATCGCCCATGATGGCGGTATTTCTGATGGCTGCTTCACCCATGCCCACGTAAATAATATTCGGATCGGAAGGCGCAACGGCTATGGCTCCCACGGAAGAAGAATGAAAAGCGGTATCGGAAACCGGGAACCATGAAATTCCGCCATCCACACTCTTCCACACTCCGCCGCCGGTTGCTCCGAAATAATAAGTAAGCGGATCGCCGGCCACTCCGCAGGCGGTGAGCGATCGGCCGCCCTGGTAAGGACCGATGCTGCGCCATTTCATGCCTGAATAGAGCTGTGTGGAGTAACCGCCTGATGGAACAACGCCAGTTGTTTTTTTCCTGGAGGTGTTTTGTGAGAAAGAGGCACATGCTATAAACAAAAAGGCGAGCGTGGAGACAGTGAACAGGAGGTTTTTCATTGCTGGAAAATATTGCTTGGTGAATGATAAAGATAGGTTGTTCTTTCCCCAAAAAGCATCTTGTTCTTGGCCCGGTATTCATTTAACCCGGATTATTCAACAGAAAAATCCCGCTTCGCTTCTGCATAGCGCTGCTAAGCGGTTGCTCATTTTTTGCAAAATGAAAATGTTTCGCAAACCTTCCACAGTGCTATGCCGGCGATCAACCCGTTGCTGTTTTGAACGGCAAAATGCAGGGTTGCATGGTGAACAATTGCGGAAAGTAAAGTCTTGCTATTTGCCGAATACTTATCCGTACTCAGTGGTGGCACAGCGGAGTTTATAAACTGAAAAATCAATGTTATAGCACACACAATGATAAATCATGCTGGTCGCTGACAAGATCAAATTGTGTGATCACGAGTATATTTACACGAACTGTTATCGGTCGTAATTTTTTATTTGATAAAATACCATCTCATGAATGATGAGCAAACCAAGCCTAAGAAATCATCCAATGGTACCGAGAGAAAATTCCTGGAAGGCCCGCAATCGCGGCGCAAGGAATTCACCTTTGTCTGGAATGTAGCCCGTCAGTTTATCAAAGGATTCCGGGAACTTCACTTTGTAGGACCCTGTGTCACTGTATTTGGTTCCGCGCGGTTTGCCGAAGATCATGAATATTATACGCTGGCAAGAAGGGTGGGTGCGTCATTGGCTGATCTCGGCTTTACGGTGATGACCGGCGGTGGCCCTGGAATTATGGAAGCCGCGAACCGCGGAGCAAGAGAAGCGGGTGGAACATCCATTGGTTGTAATATACGACTGCCGCAGGAGCAACAGCCCAATCCATATCTCGATAAGCAGATCACGCTTGATCATTTTTTTGTGCGGAAAGTATTACTGCTGAAATACTCCTATGCGTTTATTGTGATGCCCGGCGGATTTGGCACGCTGGATGAATTGTTTGAAACCATTACCCTGATACAAACGAGGAAGATTCAGAATTTCCCGGTGGTATTAATGGGAACCGAATACTGGCGCGACCTTACAGAACTCATGGCTGGTATGTTAAGCAGAAGCACGATCAGCGAGGAGGATACCCAACTGATACTGGTGACGGATGATGTGAGTGAAGCCATGGAACATCTGCGTAAATATGCCATAGAAACCTTCCGGCTGCAGCACAGGATGGATGTGAAGCCGGTGAAGATCCTGGGAGAAAAGAAACCTTTGTAAATCCGGAAGGCAAACACCACTACGTTGCGACTCTTCACGGCCTGGTGTCAACCAATTTATTTTCTATGGAAATGTTTCATGAGCCCCAAACAATATGGTAAAGGAGCTACTCGCATCGCTTTGTTGAATGATACAATGTGTAGTTGATGACGCATCATCATTCAAAATGCATTGCAAGGCGACTTCCCCACAGCCGTATTCGCACCTTATTTTTCCTTTTCTTTGCGGAAATTTTTTTTGAATGAGTAAAGTTAAAATTCAAACAGCCTTATTATCAGTATATAGCAAGGAGGGACTGGAACCGATTGTAAGAAAGTTGCATGAATTAGGCGTTCAGTTGATTTCAACGGGCGGAACAGAAGCATTCATTCAATCGCTGCAGGTGCCGGTAATTTCAGTTGACAGCCTGACTGGCTTTCCGGAAATGCTGGGTGGCCGGGTAAAAACGCTGCATCCGAAAATTTTTGGTGGCATATTGGGAAGAAGATCACTGACAGAAGACCGGCAACAGATGAGTGATCATGGCATACCTTCCATTGACCTGGTGATTGTGGACCTCTATCCGTTTGAGGAAACGGTGTCTGCCACTGATGATGAATCAAAAATTATTGAGAAGATAGACATTGGCGGTATTTCATTGATTCGTGCAGCGGCAAAAAATTTCAACGATGTGCTGATCTGCGGTTCGCGAAAGGAGTATGCCGACCTGCTCCTGTTGCTGCAATCAGGGCAGGGTATCACTACGGTGGCAGAACGGCGCGAGTTTGCGGCACGGGCCTTTAACGTAACCTCTCATTATGATACCGCCATTTTCAACTACTTCAACCAAGACGGCGTTGTTAAAGCTTTTAAGAAAAGCGTGATCCAAAGCAAGCAGTTACGGTATGGCGAAAATCCGCATCAGCAGGGCGTGTATTACGGTGACTTCAATGAAATATGTGAACAGCTGAGTGGTAAAGAAATTTCCTACAATAACATCGTGGACATTGATGCAGCCATTGGATTGATTGCGGAGTTTGATGAGCCGGCCTGTGCCGTGATCAAACATACGAATGCCTGTGGTGTTGCAGAGGCACCAGTATTGCTTGATGCATGGCTGAAAGCGCTGGCAGGGGATCCTGTTTCTGCCTTCGGTGGTATCATTGTCTTAAACCGCACAGTGACTAAGGTGGTGGCTGAAAAAATTAACGAGATATTTTTTGAAGTAATTATTGCGCCTGATTTTGAACCGGCAGCTCTGCAACTGCTGAAGCAGAAAAAGAACCGCATCATTATCGTACAGAAAAAAGGAATTGAGGGTAACAAGCAATTCAGAAGTATATTGAATGGGGTGATTGAACAGGACAAGGACAGATCTCATTCAACCGCTTCCACGCTCACGACGGTGACCGTTGAAAAGCCAACCGCCGAACAGGTGGCGGCTATGTTGTTTGGAGAAAAATGTGTGAAGCATATCAAATCGAACAGTATTGTACTGGCAAAAAACGGTCAGCTGATTGGCATGGGCTGCGGGCAGACATCACGCATTGATGCCCTGAAACAGGCTATCAGCAAGTCCAGGGAATATGGCTTTGACCTGAAAGGCTCCGTGCTCGTGTCTGATGCATTCTTTCCTTTTAATGATTGCGTGGAGATAGCACATGAAGCCGGTATTGCAGCCATCCTGCAGCCGGGTGGATCGGTTCGCGATAAAGATTCTATTGATCGTTGCAATGAGCTGGCCATGCCCATGGTATTTACGGGGCTAAGACATTTCAGGCATTGAAGTTTTCAGGCAAATAAATTTACCCCCTATTTTTCAGTTCAGCACTGCAACGGGTTAAACCCACATTTTGCAGTTCAAAGCGGCAACGGGTTTAACCCCGACGTAGAGCTGCTTAGGGTTTGTGAAACATTTTCTTTTCTTGACAAATTGAGCAAACCCTTAGCAGCTCTAAGTCGCAGCGAAGCGGGATTTTTCCACTGAAAAATCCGGGTTAAAGCCCTCAGCAGTTGTGCGTCGCTGCGAAGCAGATATTTTCTATTGAAAACCCGGGTTATTGCACAATTACTGAGTGAGTGAGGTTCCAGGTTTCCCACGTGCCATCAGGCAACAGTATTTCTTTCCTGATAAGTCCGAAGTTTGGCGCTGTATAAAAGTGTACCAACCTGCCGTCATATATGGCGGAAGACGAATCAATACGTTTATAAACCTGTGTGTATTTTTTATGAAAGACCTGCATGGTATCAATCACTTCGCAATACCCCGCATCATTGCAGGATGCGGTCGAAAAAATAGTATCAGCCGGCCCGGAAACTCTGCCCAATAAAAGTACCTCACCAACCCGTGCTGTGGCAACATAATTTTCAGCAAATAAAAAGCTGGTAGAGTAGGTGTAATAACCTTCTTTATAATTTACATCCACCGGATCGCCTTTGCAATCTTCCAGTATGGTATCTGGCAGATAGTCGAATGCTGTTACCACCACACTATCATTTTCACCGGTAATGTTATTGACATAAACCCAGTAGGTGCCCGGTTTAAAGATGCCGGCGTCAAGCAGTTCATGGTTTGCATACAGTAATATCGGATCAGTTTTGCAACTGTTACAACTGCAGAGAGAGATACACACTGTCATACTGATGAAGCCCAGCAGAACTGCAATACACCGGTCAGTAAAATGTCTTGACGAATTATACAGGAGTAAACTATTAACAGTTAGAAAATACAGTCCTTCTTGTCAGCAAATTAGATTTCCGTTATGGACCATTCACTTATTCATCCGGTAAGCTGACGCGCTGTTATGCAACCTGTTCAGGTTTTGCAACCGAACTATCCAGTTCATTCTTCCACTAATATAATCTCCACCCTACGGTTCATGGCACGGCCCCGTTCATTACTATTATCGGCAATGGGATTTTCAAAGTTATAACCGGCAATTTCAATTTTAGTCGGAGGGACGCCACTGGCGACAAGGAAACTCATCACGGCATTGGCGCGGCTTTCCGACAAGCGCTGATTATATTTTTTGGAGCCCTGGTTGTCGGTGTAACCATAGAGCTCACATTTAAACCGCGTATGTTCTTTCAGATAACTGGTAAGCCCTTTCAATTCATCTTTAGAAGTGTCGGGAATGGTATAGGAGGCTGTTTCGAAATTGATATTGGTGACGTTGAAACGCTGATAGGCTGCCTCTTCCTGTAACAGAGAATCTTTAGTCGCTTGCGAGACCATTGGTTGCAGACCGAAAATACTGTCGAAATTCATGGTTGCACTAAGGTCCTGGTAATCTTTGAATTTAGCTTGTGTCGGATCTTTCTTGCTGGTGAAGGAACCTCTTTCCAGGAATACACCAGAGTCATATTGCGGATCACCCACGTCGCCGATGGCGATTTTCATGTGGTATTTTTTGAAAGGAACCACATAGGCCGAAGCGGTGAGCACTACCGTCATGCCATCGTATTGCACCGAGTTAATGAGGTTCTGGTTGAGCTTCTTCAGTTTCTTTTTATTGATCTCGTAAGTATCGCTAAGTGTATAGTTGGGTTTCTTATTCTTCTTCTGTCCCGGGAGATTTTTCTTCAGTTCCACTTTTTTGAAATAATCATTGTCAATATAGTATCCTTCATTGTCTTTGTCATTAATGGTATTAATGGTAACCGGAAGTATGGTTTTGGGAATCACTGCCAGGTTTTTGTTATTCAGTTTTTCACCGTCAATGATAAAACCAAATACATCATTGTAGCGCGAGCCAACGTATTCAGGATATTCTTCCGAACCGAAAGCATAAGAGAAAGAAATGTGATTGTTGAAAGGAATGAAATCGAATTCGAGAATGCTCACATCATAGGTTACGCTTCGGCAGATCTTATTCAGATCACGGTCGCCTTTCGGTCGTTTTTTCAGCGTTGGATCCATGAAGCTGGTGGTGATGTAAGGTGAATTGTTAGGGCCATTGGCGTTGAATACGCTGCCTGTTGACAGCAAGATGCCTTCCTGGATGCCTACTGCATTGGTCTCATTGCTGAAATAGGCGATACCCACTTTAGGACCGGTAAAGGTGATGTTGGCTGCCCGGATGTCTTTTCCCAGCAGGAAACTGTCAACCAGTTGTTTTGCTGAAAAAGTGTCTTAGTTGTTTTGCTGAAAAAGTGGTGTCGCAATTTATCTGTGCATGAAGGGCGCTGATGGTGCCGGTGGAAAGGAAGAACAACCAGCATAAAGATTGGAAGAATGGAAAATGGCTGCGCTGCATCGGTCGGGCTCTCTTTTCAAAAGCGGGTAAATTTACGTAAACGGAAAAGAAGCCATGGGTATTTTGAACGCGGATTTTTCCTATAGATAATTCGCAATACAAAAGCGGATGCAGGGATATAGCGGCACATGCTTCGGTGGTAATAAAATTCCCGCCATTATTCATTTCTTTTTTTGAACTTTGCACGCAATTTTCGAAAACAGCCCTTTACAGGGAAAATACACAATGAAATTATTCAATTTCCTGACGCAGGAGATAGCGATCGATCTCGGTACCGCAAATACCGTCATTATACACAACGATAAGGTAGTGGTTGATGAACCATCCATTGTTGCCATCAACCGCACTACCAACAAAGTGGTGGCAGTGGGGAAGAAAGCCATGCAGATGCATGAAAAGACGCACGATAACCTCAAAACTATCCGCCCGCTCAAAGATGGTGTGATTGCAGATTTTAATGCTGCGGAAACCATGATCCGCGAGATGATTAAGATGATTAACCCCAAAGGGTTCTTGTTTACACCCACCTGGCGCATGGTGATATGCATACCTTCGAGCATTACAGAGGTTGAAAAGAGAGCTGTGCGTGATTCAGCCGAGCAGGCCGGCGCGCGCGAAGTGTACCTGATTCATGAGCCAATGGCAGCGGCGCTGGGTATTGGCATTGATGTGGAAGAACCCGTCGGTCATATGATCATTGATATTGGCGGAGGAACAACAGGTATCTCTGTAATTGCGCTGGCCGGTATCGTCTGTGATCAGTCTATCCGAATCGCCGGCGATGAGTTTACCGCCGATATCATGGATTACATCCGTCGCCAGCACAATATGCTGGTAGGTGAAAGAACAGCGGAGGCTATTAAGATTAATGTTGGGGCTGCCATTATCGACCTCGATGATCCACCGGAAGATTTTGCTGTGCATGGCCGTGATCTAATGACGGGTATTCCCAAGCAGATCACTGTCAACTACCAGGAGATAGCCCACGCGCTGGACAAATCCATCTCCAAGATTGAAGAAGCGGTGCTGAAAGCACTGGAGACCACGCCTCCCGAACTCGCTTCCGATATTCATCGTTCCGGCCTTCACCTTACAGGAGGCGGTGCATTGCTGCGTGGATTGGATAAGCGCCTTTCGTTAAAAACAAAACTGCCAGTGAGCGTGGCGGATGATCCGCTGCGCGCCGTTGTGCGGGGAACAGGCATAGCATTAAAAAATATTTATCGTTTCCCATTCCTGATGACCTGAAAATCATCAGGTGTCATTCCGGAAAAAGTATGGATTGAATACCTGCTATCGAATGACTTCTTACTGTATAAGGCATGCGTAATCTTTTTTCTTTCATTTACCACTACCGTGCCTTCTTCCTGTTCCTGTTGCTTGAAGTGATTGCCGTGACGTTGATGATACGGAACAATGGTTATCAGCGTGCCGCCGTGCTGAACATCAGCGATGAGGTGGTGGGTAAATCCTATGCGATCTACTCGGAAGTGACGGGGTACCTGATGCTGGGTGAGCATAACAAAGAACTGGCGATGGAGAATGCCCGTTTACGTTCTAATCAGGCGGCTTCTTTTAGTCCGGATACCTCCACTACACTTTTCAGAAAGGATACGTCTGGCAGGCAGGTCTATGCTTACATCCCTGCTGAGGTCGTGCAGATTTCCACCAATCGTATCAATAATTATATCATCATCAACAAAGGCCGCGACCAGGGCATCGCTCCACGCATGGCTGTCATCAGCCCAATAGGCGTTGTGGGGATCGTAAAAAATGTATCAGCCCATTATGCGAGCTTATATTCCCTGCTTCATTCACAGGTTACGGTAAGCGCTCGCGTGCGCCGGGACGGCAGTCGCGGCACCATCAAATGGGATGGCGCCAGTCCCTACTTCGTGAACCTGGAAGAAATTGCCCGGCAGGAACAATTGCACAACGGTGATACCATCTTTACCAGTGGTGTGTCGCGCATTTTTCCGGATGATATACCGATCGGTACTATTGAACGTTTCGCTCTAAAGGAGCCCGGTAACTTTTATGATATCCGCGTACGGCTCACGGCGGACTTCAAGAAGCTCGATTATGTATATGTGGTAAACAACCTGATGGGTGCCGAGCTGGATTCACTAAACAACAAAACGGAAGATGTTAAGTAGCATTATCGGTTATATCATCCGCTTCGCGCTGCTTGCCTTTGCACAGGTCATGATTCTGAACAATGTGCACCTGCATGGTTTATTCAATCCATACATTTACCCATTGTTTATTTTGCTGCTGCCTATTGAGATGCCTGCCTGGCTGGTGCTGATCATTGGATTTTCTTCAGGCCTGGTGATCGACCTGTATTCCAACTCGCTGGGCATGCATGCAGCGGCTACCACGGTGGTAGCTTTTCTGCGTCCCTATATGATTAACCTGTTGCGGCCTGCAGCAGGGTATCAGCCGGAAGACAAACCTACTATAGCATCCATGGGTTTCTTCTGGTTTATCACGTATGCCACCGTTTTGGTATTCATGCATCACCTTGTCTTTTTTATGCTGGAGACACTCAGCTTTAACCAGTTTTTATTCGTGGTCTCCAAAATTGCAGTAAGTGCAGCAGTATCCATTGCACTGATGATCACCTTGCAATATCTGTTTTACAGGCGAAGGAAACGGGTGGCATTGTGATGCAGTGAACAGCGAATGTTTTTTTTCAATAGAAAATCCCGATAGCTTTTTTCACCACTGTTGAGAATCATATTCCGAAATGTAATTTTGCAACCTTGTTACCCAAACAATATTTATCCGTCAGAGCAGCGGAGTCACCATGACCGATTTATTTCAGCAGCGCAGGTTTACCATTCAGTACGCCATGGTGATAGTGGTTGTCATCTTTGTCGCCCGGCTTTTTTACCTGCAGATTGTCAACAAAGAATACAAGCAACTCGCGAATGCCAATGTGCTGCGGCAGGTGACGGTGTTTCCGGCGCGCGGCCTCGTGTTTGACCGAAAAGGAAAACTGATTATCGACAATCAGAAAGAGTATGACCTGTGGGTGATTCCCGGCCAGGTGAAAGAACTGGATACGCTGGGATTCTGCGACCTGCTGGGAATTTCAGATACAACATTTCGGGAGACGCTGCGCAAGGCCAACCAGTATTCAAGATATAAGCCTTCACTTTTTGTGAAAGGCATTTCCGTTGAAAAATACGCCACGGTACAGGAAGAGCTGTATTTATTTCCCGGCTTCTATGGTCAGGTGCGCACTGTACGCGCTTACCCTTTTCATTCGGCGGCCCATACGCTCGGATATATCAGTGAAGTGACGCCCAGGCAGATTGAACAATCCAATGGCTATTACAGGCAGGGTGATTATGTGGGCACGGGCGGCATTGAACAGCGTTATGAAAAAGTCCTGCGCGGTGAGAAAGGAACACGCTTCGTATTGGTAGATGTACACAACAGGGAGCAGGGGAGCTTTAATGAAGGTAAGTTCGATACGGCAGCCATTCCCGGGTTTAACATGATCAGTTCACTGGATATCACGCTGCAGACCTATGGTGAACAGCTGATGAAGGGAAAGGTGGGCAGTATTGTAGCCATTGAACCGGCTACCGGTGAAGTGCTGGCTATGGTCAGCAGCCCAAGTTATGACCCGTCGTTACTGACCGGGCAAGACCGTGGCAAAAATTTCCGGAAGTTGCTCGTCGACAGCCTTAATCCGCTTTTCAACCGTCCGATAAAAGCGGCCTATCCGCCGGGTTCAACCTATAAACCTACACTTGCCTTGATCGGACTGCAGGAAGGATCTATACATGAATTCAGCACGTATAATTGTCCGGGCGCTTATTATGTCGGAAGCCTACGGGTAGGCTGCCATCATTCAGGATTTGTTCCCGGTGTATCTAATGCCATTCAGCATTCATGTAACAGTTACTTCTGTAATTATTTCAGAAGAACCATTGATCACGACAGTACAAAAAATGTAGCACAGGGGCTGGATAACTGGAAGGCGGCCCTGGCCACTTTCGGCATCGGTGTAAAAACAGGAATTGATTTACCGAATGAAGGGTATGGATTTGTGCCGGGCTCAGCTTACTACAATAAGATTTACGGCGAAGGATCATGGAATTCGGTAGGTGTTGTTTCTCTCGGCATCGGTCAGGGTGAATTGGGGGAAACACCCTTGCAAATGACGAATGTGATAGCGGCAATTGCCAACAAGGGATTCTGGTTCAGCCCTCATCTCGTAAAAAAAGTGATTGATGAAGATTCAACGCTCAGCAAAACGATTATCAGGCACACAGTGCCGGTGGACCCAAAGTATTTTGACCTTGTAATCAAAAGCATGGAACTCGTAGTGGAAGCCGGCACCGGCACCGTAGCGCAGATTCCCGGCGTTACCATGGCAGGAAAAACAGGTACAGCAGAGAATCCGCATGGAAAGGATCATTCTCTTTTTGTTTGCTTTGCACCGGTTGATCATCCTGCAATTGCCATCGCGGTGATCGTTGAGAATGCGGGCTTTGGCGCCGCCTATGGAGCGCCTATTGCAAGCCTGATGGTGGAGAAATATCTGCATGATACCATTTCAACACCCAGGAAATACCTGGAAGAACGTATGTTTCAAACGAGCCTTCATCCATAATGTATCAGCAGGAACGACCGGTAAACAAGGGCATCGACTGGTTCACCATCAGCCTTTATATGGCATTGATACTGATCGGATGGCTCTCCATATTTGCAGCTACCTACGATGAAATGCAGCCCAGTATTTTTGATATCGACCGCGCTTATGGCAGGCAGTTTCTCTGGATCTGCGGTGCGTTATTGCTGGCCGGAGCGGTTTTGCTGACCGACAGTAAATTCTATCCTGCCTTTGCTTATGCGATCTATGGAGCGGTGTTGCTGCTGGTGCTGGCCGTATTTGTGGTTGGCAGCACGGTAAAAGGCGATAAAAACTGGATTGATATCGGCAGTTTCCAATTGCAGCCTTCGGAGTTCGCCAAGTTTGCGACCAACCTGGCACTGGCTAAATACCTGAGTGGCATGAACATTAATATGAAGCTGCTGCGAACCCGTATCACTGCCATTCTGCTGTTTGCATTTCCGGCCATACTCATCCTGCTGCAAGGGGATATGGGATCATCCATTGTATATGTCGCGTTTTTTCTCGTCTTGTTTCGATTTGGTTTGCCTGGCTCTTACCTTGCTATTGGTTTGTATGTGATTGCACTTTCCGTTTTGTCATTAGTGATTGACAAATACCTGCTGATATTATTACTGTTTGGAACAGGCGGCATCTTATTTTTCTTTTCCCGCCGCAACAGGCAACTGCTCTTTACGCTGATGGCCGCCTTTGTGCTTTCTTCAGGTTATGTGCTGACCACTGATTTTGTTTTCAATAATCTGCTCGAACCGCATCAGCAGCAGCGGGTCAGCGTTTTATTAGGAAAGGAAGTGAAGGTGAAAGATGCCGACTATAATGTGCGACAGTCAAAAATTGCTATTGGCTCCGGCGGACTGTGGGGAAAAGGGTTCCTGAAAGGCACACTCACGAAATATAATTTTGTGCCGGAGCAAAGCACCGATTTTATTTTTTGCACGATAGGGGAAGAATACGGATTTCTCGGAAGCACCCTTGTGCTCCTGCTGTTTCTGACCTTACTGTTGCGGATACTGCATGTAGCGCAGCGGCAGCGATCAAGGTTCTCGATGATCTATGCGTATGGTGTTGCCGCTATCCTCTTTTTCCACCTGCTGATCAATGTCGGAATGACGATTGGCCTGATGCCGGTAATTGGTATTCCGTTGCCATTCATCAGTTATGGTGGTTCATCATTATGGTCATTCACTATCTTGCTGTTCATTTTAGTAAAACTGGACGGAGACCGGTTAGCGGTGCTACGTTAACGGATGTGCAATGGTTGGGATGTACCGGTTGCTAAAGCAAAATTTTCAGAAATGCATCATGTCTCTTTAAACCTGCATTCAATACGCAAAGATGATACTGTACAATGTTACTATTAAGATTGCAAGAGAGGTGGAAACGGAATGGCTGCAATGGATGACAAGCCGTCACATACCGGATGTTATCAATACAGGTCAATTTACAACGTCCCGTATCAGCCGGTTACTTGATCAGCCAGAGGAGGACGATGCAACGTATGTTATTCAATACCAGTGTGACAGTATCGAATCGTATAACCATTATATCATTCACTATGCTACTGCCTTACGGGAAGAATTTACGCAGCGGTATAAAGATAAATTTGTAGCATTCAGAACGCTGATGGAAGTAGTGGGATGATTCAGGCCGCTTTGCTTCCCGGTATATTGTACAGGATTGCCACCGTCCGCTGCAATTTATTAATCCCACATTTTGCAGTTCAAAGCGGCAACGGGTTTAACCCCGACGTAGAACTGCTTAGGGTTTGTGAAACATTTTCTTTTCTTGAAAAAGATGAGCAAACCCTTAGCAGTTCTAAGGTACTGTCTTCATTTTCAAATTTATTTTCAGAATTCTTTAAGTTTGCACTTACGGAAAGAGGGCCTCGGACGATACTTTGTACCGATGTCCATCTTGAGTAGTGCTGCTTAATTG
>JBGAWA010000071.1:0-24029 GCA_044227805.1 Chitinophagales bacterium
ATGAACGAGATACAGGATGACATGAATCTGCAGGTGGAATATTTCAAGAATGCAGGCAAGGTGGTGGAAGCTACGAGGCTGAAGGAACGTGTTACCTTCGATCTTGAGATGATGAAAGAACTTGGCTATTGTTCGGGTATTGAAAATTATTCGCGCTACCTCGATCATCGCAAACCGGGAGAAAGACCTTTTTGTTTGCTTGACTATTTTCCAAAGGATTTATTGATGGTGATTGATGAGAGCCATGCTACCATTCCACAGGTGCATGGTATGTTTGGCGGTGACCGCTCGCGCAAGCAGAACCTCGTGGAGTATGGGTTCCGTTTACCGTCTGCTATGGATAACCGGCCACTGAATTATGATGAATTTGAAACGATGATGGGCCAGGTGATTTATGTGAGCGCCACACCTGGTGACTATGAACTGGAGCAGTCGGAAGGAACCATTGTGGAACAGGTAGTACGGCCCACGGGACTGCTGGATCCCGTGATAGAAGTGCGACCGAGTATCAATCAGGTGGATGACCTGTTGGAAATGATTGATGAACGTGTGAAGCAAGGCGACCGGATACTTGTTACCACCCTGACCAAACGCATGGCGGAAGAACTATCGAAATACATGACCAGGCTGAACATCCGCTGCCGGTATATTCATGCTGAAGTAGAAACTTTAGAACGTGTGGAGATTCTTCGCGATTTGCGTTTAGGTGTTTTTGATGTGCTGATTGGTGTAAATCTGCTGCGCGAGGGACTCGATCTGCCGGAGGTTTCGCTCGTGGCCATTATGGATGCCGACAAAGAAGGATTTCTTCGCAATGCACGCTCCCTTACGCAGATCGCCGGCCGCGCCGCACGAAATGTAAACGGTCTCGTGATCATGTATGCCGATCGGGTTACTGAATCAATGCAAAAAACCATAGATGAAACCAACCGGCGGCGGGAGAAGCAATTGAAATACAATGAAGCAAATAACATCACGCCAAAAACTATTTTACGTACCAAAGAACAGATTCATCAGCAATCCTCGGTATTGATGATTCGGCCGGCGGTGGAAGGTGCTTATATTGAACCGGAAGAAGCATCGCTCGTAGCCGACCCGCTGTTGGAATACATGACACAGGCGCAATTGGAGAAAGTGATTCAGACCACAAAGAAAAAAATGCAGAAATCGGCGAAGGAGCTTGATTTCTTAGAGGCGGCGAGGTTACGTGATGAAATGTTTGCCCTGGAAAAACTGCTTGATGAAAAGTTTGGGGTTAAAGCATAACCGTCAATGTATGCTGGCATTTTTCAATGCAAATTAGCTGTGGACTGAACCCCGGTAAGGATTTGCCTGAGGTTCGCAAAACATTTTCATTGCTAATAAATATGAGCCAACCCTTAGCAGATAAAATTCGCCGTGAAACGGGATTCATCCATTGAAAAATCCGGGTTAATATTGAAATTGCAGCCGGAGAATTATGATCATCCGTCACGGTTCAAAAAAGCAATTACCATGAAAATGAAACATCTTATTTGCCTGTCTGTAATGTTGCTGCCGTTGATTGCCTTTGGACAGGAACAATTGCTGGTGTATGAAGACACGGTCAACCATTTCACTATTGGCATACCGAAAGACTGGCGATATGGCATTCCGAAAGATAAATCCACCAGCTATATGGCGGCCAGGAAAGCAAAGGACAGTACAGACGTTGTACGGGAAAATTTTACAGTGAATGTACTGTATAACAAACCTGCTGACCTGAATACCTCTTTTGAGCAATTTATGAATGCCATTCAAAAAGCGCCCGAATTCAAAATTGTGGAGCAGGGAGAAAAAGACATCAACAAGCGTCATTACAAATGGCTTATTGAAACGCACAAAAATCAGCGGAACAACGAAACAGTTTGTAACTATGTTTATTTCGCGAATAGCGGAAAATCCATCCTGATACTGACCATGGTATCAAGCGAGCAATCGTTTCCGAAATATCGCGAATTGTATGATTTAGTAGCTAAGAGCCTCAAATTTTAAAGGTTGAGTAGCGCAGAACACTTCCCATCACTTACTTTGAAATGATTGGCTGCCAACAGGGCCAGTCATCCTCATTTCAAAATCTGGTAAACGAATTATCCACCTAACTTCGGCCCGCGCAGCAGCGGAATCATGATGCACACCTCGAAATTATTCAGAACTATAATGCTGTTACTGATTGTAGCAGGTAATGTCGGTTGCGATCAGCTTTCAAAAAATGTGGTGCGCAAAAATATATCGCAAACGGAAACGATGCACTTGCTGAACAACCATCTCGTGCTCATGAATGTCGAAAATACCGGCGCTTTTCTAAGCCTTGGCACTTCACTGCCGTCACCTTTGCGATGGCTGACATTGTCGTTGTTTCCCGTGCTGGCATTAACGGTCGCCTTGTTTTACCTGCTCATACAGGCACACTTCGCTTCTGTTTTCTGTCGGACTTTGTTTTGTAATTGGCTGGGGGAATTGGCAATGTCACCGATCGGCTGTTATATGGGTCCGTTACCGATTTTCTTTTATCCGCGCCGGTATCTTCAGGACAGGCATCTTCAATCTGGCCGATATGTCCATCATGACGGGCGCTTGTTTGATTATCATTCCAATGTTTATCCAGGAAGCCAGGAAGTTTTCCCGCGGACGAGTCTGATAAAAATTACGCCGGGATTTTTTCTTGCTGGCCTAGTTCACAGTTGGAAGTTCAATTGTCATCTGTTGTTGCATTTTTGAGGCAGTAATATAAACCCACATTTGCATTTCAAAGCGGCAACGGGTTTAACCCCGACGTAGAACTGCTTAGGGTTTGTGAAACATTTTCTTTTCTTAACAAATTGAGCAAACCCTTAGCAGTTCTAAGTTGCAGCGAAGCGGGATTTTTCCACTGAAAAATCCGGGATAAAATGAGGTCTGCCGGAAAAAAAGAAGGCGGCCTCAACGGTCGCCTTCTCTACAACATATTTTTCGCACAGTTAAATGCTTATTTTTTTACTGCTTCACCACCTTCCTTAATACACTTCCGTTTCCACTCACTAATTCTACCAGGTAAATACCATCAGGTTGAGTTGACAAATCCAGTGTAATTTGTTGCTGACCTGCTGACTTTTCCAATGGTTGTTCCATCACCGTGGTGCCTACTATATTTTTCAGGCGAAGGAGGGCGCCATTTTCATTAATTGTCAACAGCACATTCAGTAGTCCGTTGGAAGGATTGGGATATACGGAAAAGCCTTTTAAGGTTGCTGCAGTTTGCAGGATACCGGTGCTTTCATCAATTGTGAAATTCTGATCAGAAATATCGAAAAAGACATTTCCTGCTGATTGCACCATGATTCGTGCCTTGATGGTAAACAAATCCTGGTCATCAGGAATCGTTATGGTCTCACTTCCGTCATTCGGCGTGTTGGACAATAAGGTAACAGGATACGTATAGCCGCCGTCTGTTGACAGGAGAATATTTACGGAGCTGCAATTAATTGGTGCAGCATCGGTCGCCGAAACATCCCAGGTTACCGTATGATTTGTACCTATTCCCCACGTATCAGTGGTATTGGGATAGGTTACTTTGAATGGTGCGCCAGTATTGATGACGGAAAGGGTAACCGGTGTATCATCATAGGTATATCCTCCGCCATCGGGCCGGTTGTCGCGCACGATGAATCTGAATTTCATCGAACGGGCATAGCCGGGCAATGTCTCCCCATTAGAAACTGCGCCTGTAACAATGCTTGACAATTTCGGGAAATAGCGATAAGGTACAGAGTCCGCCTTGAAGCTACGGAAGGCCGGCGCGTTGCCGCTTGGTGCATTCATATTGGTTGCCGGTCCTTTGTCTATCTCTTCCCACATATAAGAAAGTGAGTCACCGTCAACATCAGTTCCTGTACCTGTTAATTTGAAATATGTTTTATAAGGAATGGAATAATTGCTGCCTCCGTCTGCTGTTGGCGGCGTATTGCCTGTCTCCACTAAAACTGGACAGCCGGATCCTTCCGCTTCAAATGCATAATCGCTGATTTCATCATAACTGCCGGTATGAAAAAAAGGATCGCTGTGACTCTGCAGATCATTGGGAGAGCAGATGCCGGCGTAAGCCATGATAGACGATCCGCTGCCCGGTTCGAAAGCCGTTCCGGGCGCCCTGTTACCACCGCCACAGGCTCCGGTAGTTGAATTAAAAGTATGGTTGGCGCCAAACTGATGTCCCATTTCATGTGCTACATAATCTACATCAAATGCATCTCCCGTTGGATTCGGCAATCCGGTTACGCCATTCGCTTTTTGGCTATTGATACAAACCACACCGAGGCCAGCAATACCACCGCCACCGGTGCTGAATACATGGCCTATATCATAGTTGGCACTACCGATAATCGAATTGATCGTTGACTGATTTTGATTGAGCATTACATAACCATCATTATTGGTATAAGGGTCAGTAGCATCCACCAGGTAAATCAGTGTATCGGTATTTTCAATTAATTCGAGGCGAATACCCAGTTCGGACTCGTAAATACCGGTTACTCTGTTGACAGAAGTCGTCATGCCGGATAAGAGCGCCACTGACAGTACCGCCTTTAGTGGCAGCATACTGCGCCGTGCAGGCAAGTGCCAGCCTGTATATTCTCAGCTGATCGCCGGAACTTCTATACTGAAGGTTATTGTGTTTCCTTTCAAGAAGCGTATTATCCGATTCACTTTCCACTGCGCAATCAAAGGCATATTCGCGCTGAAGATCCCTCTTGTTATAGGCAATGTAAAAGTCAGTGCTTTCATTGCTGACAGGATCGATAAATACATCGCCACGAGGCGATAATATCATTGCATGAAATCCAAAATCAGTGATGTCGATCCGAATGTGTGCGTGTGGATCAGAAATACCTGTTCCAGCATAGGTTTTTATTTCAGGATACTTTGCTGCCAGAGCAGGCGCCATCACGGGAGACTCAAAAATTTCAAAATCATCGATCGAACCGCCGGGCATCGGCAGGCTCAGCACGAGGCTTTTTGAACGCGCTGATGCAGAAAATTCCATAGGGGCCTCAAGCAAGTGCTGCCGCATGGCATTTACGTCCAGCTGTAGTGTCCGGTAAGCCAACGGCGTAGAATACCTTGCACCATACATATTGACAACACCGGCATTCACATCCTGCCAGAAGGAGGCCGATTGGGCAAAAGTATTTAATGAAACAACATGGAGCAGGAGGCAAAACGCTATTACAGTATTGCGGTAGCCAAAAGAAGGGAAAGGTAAAAATTTCATGGTCGGTTAAGAATTAAGGGTATGGGGGACTGAAGTTACTGATTGATAAGCTGACGTGTGTACGAAGTTATTCGACACTCCACCGCACAATGCAAAAATACGCTGGGAACCCGGGTTTCGATCTGACTGCTCCGCTTAAAATGGTCACCCGGACATTAACTAAAATCAAATGGGAGTTGGTGGCCTGAAGCGCTAAAAAACTGCGCGAAGGTAGCTTCCGGTGGCCACTTTTGCAAATCAAAAATATTGAAGAAGGGAGGCCTAAAACTTTCAGAATTTAAGGCCGACATTCACAAAAGCATAATTCCCTTTACCGTCAAAATCACCGGCGAACAGATTACTGAAACCCATTGTATAACCGGCATCAAGAGAAAATATAAGCACATCCAGCCCGGCGCCAAAAGTACCCTCTACACGAAACCGTGAAAAATCTTCCGGCGTCATCGACAGGCTGTTGGGCGGGATATTAAAGTCATAAGACAGCACCGGACCGGCAAACGCCCTGATATTCAGGATACTGCCTACCACTGGCACCAGGTTAAGCCCGCCGTAAAGGGGCAACTGTATTCGCTTAAAAGTAACATCACCTGAAACTTCCGGTGTTGAATCTGTCATCTGAAAATTGCATTTCATCAGCTGATACTGTAATCCAAACTGGCCATATACCAACTTACCAGACCGGTAGTTGATGCCGGCCTGATAGCCTGAACGGGTATCGGCATTCAGCTGCGGCGAACTGATATTAACATTGCTGAAATTGGGTCCGATATAGATACCGATACTGTTATTCCGCACACTACTTTGAGAAAAGGAAATATGACCGGTTATCAGTGCAGGTAAAAAAAATATCAGAAAGATAAACTTATTCATCAATTGTGGTTGATTTTCAATGGAAACGGCAACCGCTTTCCTAAAATCATGCCATCATTACGATCATGACAGGCAAGGATTATTTCATCTTCTTCTTTAGTTCATCCCATTGCTGACTAGTCATTACACACCTGAATCCACAGTGCTCCAATCCGGTATCCTGACTGGTTTTCATGCGTGCTGATACCCTGTAACTGGAGCAATAGCTGTCGTTACATAAAAATGAACCGCCCCTGTTTACACGCTTGGGAATCGTAGGCTCCTCCGGATCGTAACTATCCGGTGGTCCGGCAGGATTCGATACGATTTTTTGAGCTGCACATTCCTTATAATAGTCATACCGGTACCAGTCACTGCACCATTCCCATACATTGCCGGCCATATCATATAAGCCATAGCCGTTTGCAGGAAACGATTTCACTGGCGCCTGTAATTCGTATCCATCATCTTTAGTATTCTTGTCAGGAAAATGGCCATTCCAGGTATTGGCATGTTTTGCATAATCCTTATCATTACCCCAGGGATATTTATTGCCTGCGACACCGCCTCGCGCTGCATATTCCCATTCGGCTTCCGTCGGCAAGCGTTTTCCGGCCCATTTGCAATAGGCAACGGCATCGTCCCATGAGACCTGCACAACAGGATAATCATCTTTTCCGGCAATCGTGCTGCCGGGGCCCAAGGGCTGTTTCCAGTTGGCGCCATGCACCCATGCCCACCATTGCCCGATATTATCCAGTGCAACAGGGTAATTAGGCGGATCAAATACCAATGAACCGGGAACGAATATGGAATCCGGCGGTTTCGGCGTTCCGGGTGGCAATTGTTTCTTTATCTCTTCCCAGTCGGGTTTTATTTCCGCCGTAGTGATGTAACCGGTTGCTTTCACAAATGCTGCGAATTCTGCATTCGTCACTTCCGTAATATCCATCCAAAAACCGTCCACATGAACCTGGTGTGCCGGTGATTCATCGGGCCTGGCTTCCGCATCTGAATCTACACCCATCATAAAGTTTCCGCCTTCAATCCAGACCATTCCATGCGGGCCATCTGCCGGTTGATTGGTTTCCGCATTATTTACATGGATTCTGCCATGATTGGCGGCATAAACGGCTGCCGGTTGCGGTTGCAAAACGAAAGTCAGCATTATGGCAGCGAAGAGGAACAATCTTTTGATGGAATGCATGATTTTCAGGAATGGGCAAATGTACAAGGATTACGGCAAAACGACAGCCTTCTCCTGAAATGCAGGTCGGTCATTATTGAGCAACAAACTGCACAACGATCAATTGCGGCAAAACAATTTGAAAGGCAGCATGCGCAGATGCATTTTAACCACCTGGTTGTCGGCGGGAATATCGGTGATTACCATTTTTAAAAGAGTAATCCATTTCCATTAAAAATAAAACCCTGATTTTTGAACAGCCAAATGAGGGTTTATAGCTCTTACCCTTCCATCTTCAACAATCATTTTCTACCTTTGCGCCTCGTTAAAAAAAATCCGTTCATCCATTAATTAATCCCAATTTAAATCACAGCACTGTGAACGAACAACATATTAAATGGCACTCTCCAATTTTAAACCGCGAAACGGAGATGCTTGTATATGGAGAAAGCGGGTACCCGATCATAACATTTCCCACTTCCATGGGAAGGTATTATCAAAACCGCGACTTCAAGCTGATTGAAAGTGTGGAATGGTATGTTAACAATGGTTACGTGAAGATCTACTGCGTTGACAGTATTGATGAAGAAAGCTGGTACAACAAAAATGTAAGCCCTGCTATCCGCGCACTTAACCATATTACCTACGATCGGTTCATTAATGAAGAGATCATTACCCGTGCCCAGCAGGAAACAGGCAAGCCGAAGGTGGCTGTAGCCGGTTGCAGCTTTGGCGGATACCATGCGACGAATGTCGCCTTCCGTTACCCTGAAAGGGTCGGCTACCTGTTCAGCATGAGTGCGGCTTTTGATATCAAACCGCAGATGGACGGGCACTACGATGACAATGTGTATTATAACAACCCGACGGATTACCTGCCCGGCCTTGAAAACCCCGCATTGCATGAAATGGGTATCGTGTTGGGTGTTGGCGAACATGATATCTGTCTTGAAGCCAACAAGCAACTTTCAGAAATACTGAGCAGAAAAGGTGTACCTCACTGGCTGGATATCAGGATGGGTGCCGTGCATGACTGGCCCATCTGGCGTGAAATGTTCCCTCATTACCTTTCTCAAATGAAATTTTAAAGCAGGCATCGTATCCTGTACCACCACATAATCTTCATTTCTTACACCCTTCAAATCCACTCATGAAAAAAATCGGAATTCTTTTCGGCATGGAACGCACGTTTCCAACAGCTTTTATCGAACGTGTCAATTCAAAAAATGTGGAAGGCATCACTGCAGAAGCCGTTCGCATTGATAAAGTGGCACAGGCTTATGCCTCAGGCTATGATGTCATCATCGATCGTATCTCACAGGATGTGCCTTTCTACCGCACCTATCTCAAGAATGCTGCTTTATGCGGAACGGCTGTATTGAATAACCCGTTTTGGTGGAGTGCCGATGATAAGTTCTTTA
Organism: Chitinophagales bacterium; assembly: GCA_044227805.1. Classification (GTDB taxonomy): domain Bacteria; phylum Bacteroidota; class Bacteroidia; order Chitinophagales; family UBA10324; genus JACCZZ01. The sequence continues at coordinate 8,726 of JBGAWA010000071.1, forward strand.
ATAATTGCCTTGCCATTAAGGTGGGGGTTCCTGTTCCAAAAACGGTAATCATCCCATCAAACGAGCATCCGACAGATACTACCGCAGATTCCTTCTCCAATCTGGTGACGCCTCTTGACTGGGAAGGCATGTTAGGGTACATCGGGTTTCCGGCCTACATGAAACCATATGCAGGCGGCGGCTGGAAGAATGTATATAAGATCGCTGACTCTGCCGATCTTTTTGCCAAGCATGCGGAAACTGGTCAGTTGGTAATGTTGCTGCAGGAAGAGATACAGTTTGACGCTTACTTCCGTTGCTATTGTCTCGGTGGCAAGTATGTGAAGATCATGCATTATGAACCACGCAATCCGCATCACCTCCGTTATGTTGCCAATCACAATGTGTCGGATGAGCTAATGCAAACCATTCACAATTATGTTCTCAAGCTCAATCATGCCTTGGGCTATGATTTCAATACCGTTGAATTTGCCGTTCGTGACGGAGTACCGTATGCCATTGACTTCTGCAATCCGTCCCCTGATGCCGACAGGCACTCAGTAGGTGATGAGAATTTTGAATGGGTGGTGGAAAATGCGGCGAATATGGCCATTGAAAAAGCGCTGGCACACCGCGATGGCGCTGATAACCTCACCTGGGGCGCCTATATTAAAAAAGCCGCACAGGGACAGGGCATCGGAAAAGATCTCTGATAAACTTTCCACACACGAATCACGGAACACATTGCAGGCTTTCCAGGAATGGAAGCTGTAAAAAAATCACGTGATTCGTGTTTTTTATTTTATCCCGCTTTTTCTCTTTCAAAGTGCAAGCTATCCGGCGGGCGGACTGCAAAAAACAACCGACATCTTGCCCGATTCATGTTTTGTTACTTATTTTACCAGCCATCGGATAATCGATATACTGCAACATGGTCAATAAGCTGTTTACATTAGGTATTGAGGAGGAGTTCATGATCATTGATCCTGAAACACGGGAACTGGTGTCGCACCTGCACCAGGTGGTGGAAGGCGGGATGACGCTGCTCAATGAGCAGGTAAAGGCCGAAATGCACAAGGCCGTGGTGGAAGTGGGCACCAATATTTGTCATGATGTTAAAGAAGCGCGCAAAGAAGTGAAACACCTTCGCAGCATCATTTCCGGTATCGCCAAGAAGCAGGATTGCCTGATTGGCGCCGCCGGGGCTCATCCTTTTTCCCGCTGGCAGGATGCCATGATAACGGACCATCCGCGTTACAAAGAGATCGTGAATGAAATGCAGGATGCCGCCCGCTCCAACCTGATCTTCGGGCTGCATGTGCATGTAGGTATTGATACCCGGCAGACCGGTGTGCAGATCATGAACGCTGTTCGTTATTTCCTGCCTCACATTTTTGCACTCTCCACCAATTCGCCTTTCTGGTTAGGCAGAAATACGGGCTATAAATCCTACCGTACAAAAGTCTTTGACAAATTCCCCCGCACCGGCATTCCCGAAAATTTCACGAGTGCCTCAGAATTTGATGAATACATTGCCCTGCTGGTGAAAACCGGCTGCATTGATAACGGCAAAAAAATATGGTGGGACCTGCGCCTTCATCCCGTCTTCAGCACCCTTGAGTTCAGAATTTGCGATGTGCCTATGCGACTGGATGAAACCATTGCGCTGGCCGCTATTATGCAGGCCGTGGTGGCGAAGCAGCACAAGCTGATGCAGCAGAACCTCACCTTCAGAACGTATAAACGCGCACTGATTAATGAGAACAAATGGCGCGCTGCCCGATATGGCGTGGAAGGCAGGCTTATTGATTTTGGCATTGAGGAAGAAGTACCTTTTCAAAGCCTGCTGGATGAGCTGATCAGTTTTGTGGATGATGTGGTAGATGAACTGAATTGCAGGGAGGAAGTGAACTACCTGCAGGAAATCATGAAGATGGGCAGTGGAGCCGACAGGCAGCTTAAAGTGTATGAACAAACCAATGACTTGCGCAAGGTGGTGGATTTTATTGTCGCTGAAACTAATATTGGCTTAGATTAACTACGCATTATCCATTCAAAACTGCATTGGTTTTAAGTGTGATCCTGCACTGCACCTGATGGGGAAACTTTATTCTTGAAATATACAGGCACAATCCCACTTCACTTCTATGTCAGGACACAGTTAGTATTTTCAAGTGAAAAACATGGATCCTATCTTTCTTTATTCCACGATGATTTTCTCCGTTACTAGTAATATTCCATCGGATTTAAGTTGTAATAAGTAGAAGCCGGATGGTAATCCAACAAGGGAGATTGGAAGTGTTGAAAAATCATCATTGATAATAATGGACTGCATCTCTTTACCGAATGCATCCGTGAGCACCAACTGCGCACCTTTGCTTTCAAATTCTGGTGAAAACTGTATGAAAACATTTCGATTGGCGGGATTGGGTGATGCCAGCATATTTTGTAGGGTAGGATACTGGTAAGTTGCTTGCATTTTTTGATCGGAAAAATCCGATTCATCAATCACAGGAAAATCTTCGTAATACAAGTCCCCTTCAATTAGTGTAAGCAGGTTCAAAGCCAGCAACCCGCTGATAGATTCTTCATCGGCGATAGATTTGATCCAGTTCAGCTCCTCGGTAGTCACCTGGGGCAGTGATGCTCCGGAAGTCTTCTTATCAAGGGTAAATTGATACCAGGACTTCAGATCGGATTCGTCCATTTGGCTGATCATTGCCTGGGCAATACCGTTATCTCCCAATTGAAAAGCGTAGCAAATGGCATATTGATTTTTTTCCTGTTCTAAAAGATATTGATAAAAGGAGTTCACCGAATCACAGTCTTCATAGTAATCGCGAAGGGTGCGCAAGGCCACATACGATTTTAAATAAAGATTGCCTGCTTCGGCTATCAGGTTTGACCGATCAGATACGCCTTCCTGTGCATTGACAACAGCGATGTTTGCGGCAACTACCGGTTTTTCCGCTTCGAGCACTTTATAAACAGTATCTTCTACCGGCGAGTTGGTCATGATCACCTCCTTAGCATCACTATTTTTCATTGGGTTGCTTCGTGTGAGTGATGCATTCAGCACTGTGTCAGACAGAAAAGGCCCTACAGAAAGCAAATCCGATTTCAATTGCTCTGAATTGATGGTAACATCGTTAGCTTTGAAAATCAACTCAGCCGTATTGCCTCCATCAATCAAGCCTATCAGCGAATCAGCCTTTAGTTCATAAGCTTCGATTTGTGATTTGATTTGTTCGGATGACAAGCCAGCCTCTTTCTGACCTGCCCCACCACCATCATCGAAATGCGACGGGCAGGAAACCTCCGTGTAATTCGTATTCATCAACACAAAGTTGCTAACATGGGTACCGGGATTGGCAGGGTCGTAGTTGGCTACATTATGATGGAAATAAGTTGGTGTAGGAATGGAGGATTTCCAAAGCGACCATTGCGCCGTACTGATTTCGAATTTGTTTGCTGCCGGATCATTGGTGTCGCCCTGCTTGTGTTTGATAGTGGCATTCTGTGTTCCGGGCAGGGGAGCAAACACAGCAATGGCATAGGAAACATTATTGTACTGGTTGCATCTGAACTCGAGCCCGTGCGGCGTTGATCCTCCGTTTCCTGAATTGGCATTACGGCGCATAGATACCGTTCCGTATTGCAAATTGTTCAGCCAGTTTCTATAGACCAGGTTATCATCTTTTTCGTTGTTGGCGCCAACGGAATTGTTAATAATAATTCCATAGGAAAGTAACGGCAGCGGGCTGGGGCCGGTAATCGTGTTTTCTTCAATTGTATAAAATGTGCATCCATTGGTATAGATGCCATATGCCGTGTCGTTCTTTATCTGATTGAGTTCTATAGTATTAAAAATCACCTCGGCATTTTGGTGGCCGCAGAGGTAAACAGAACGGCGCACATCATTGAAGGAGCAATTGGCTACTTTAAGTAATCCTGCCGCCGCCCCAGGATCAGTGATGGTAGAATAGATGCCGCGGTACAAGTCATTGAAAATGGTATGCTTCACATCGCTGCAAGGCACATTCTGGCTGATGCAATAATCATCAACTGTATAATCGGCATCAATACTTACGATGCCTCTTACTTTGGCAACAGCTTACTTAACACACTCCGGTCCGCTAAAGGTATTGCATCTCAAAGCTATACCATGCACATTCCACATAGAGAGGTGTTGATTAGTATAGCCATTATCATAAGGAGGGTACAATTCTCCGGTATTCTCAAACACGCAACCTCGTATATAACTTTTATTCACTGGCTCTGTACCATTAACCGGTGGGGAATGGTAGGGACCAAAGCCGATGCCATTGCGGCAGTTTACAATATGGCAGGAATTGCCCTGATTGAACTGTACCTGTATAATGCCGCCGCCTTTGTTGCCGCTGCCGTTGGGGAAGGTGTAATCAGGTGCACTGTAGCTTGCTTCATCGGCCATGGCGCCAACGTAAGCATTCTCAATGACGGCGCCGTTTTTTAAGATTAATAATCCCTGATTGGAAGTTGGTGTCTGCTTGAGTGCCGCGTTACCTACCACCTGAATACCGCTCCACATATAACCGCAAGGGTTGGTGAGAGTAGCACCATCGAGGATGAGAGTGCCGCCGGGCTCCACTTTGATATAGGTGTTGGCAGCCATATTAACCGTGCAGTTTTGAATGGTGAGGGTTTGCGACTGAGGAATGGTCATTGATTGAGTTTCCGTACGATCATTGTTCCAGGTGGCGGTGGTTTGAATGCGTGGTTTCACCAGTGTTTGCGGGTAAAGTTTGCTTTGCCACAGCCCATGACCAAGTGTGGCAATACGAATCTTCTCTGCACAATAATTTATTTCGATGTCTCGTACCATGCAGGCAGGTAATCCATTGCTGAAGCATTCCCATGAACCCATGTAGCCAGCCTGGCCAGAAGCATGCACCCATCGAAAAACACCGGCATCAGTGCCGACGTAAAGAATATCATCAGTGCCTTGCTGATAACGGATGCAGTTGATTGGAAAATTCGGTAATCCCGTATTCATGTGATGCCAGGTAACTCCCGCATCTTCGCTGTACATCACCCCGTTTTTCTTTTCACTGCTCAACTTACCATCAGGAGCATAGTCAAATCCCCGATAACAAATCCACACTCTTTCATAGTCCTCAGGGTCAGTAACTATGCCTGTAATGGAATTAAAACACGTTGGATAATACGGTGAGCAGGAATTGGGGCCGGGATCACAGCCGCTGCATGCAGTTCCAAAACCAGGTGTACGGTTAACCCATTGATTGCCTATTCCCGGTTTGTAAAACAACTGATTCTTAAAATGCTGACTGCCGCCAAAATTACCGGCACCCCAATAGGCGACATAAATCCGCTCGGCATCCATAGGAGAAATTTCAATAGCGCTAACGGCATCCTCTTCATCATTGTAATTGCTACCATCAAGCCCCTGTTTTTGATAATCATTCGCGTTTGCAGGATCGTCGTTTATAGAAATGTATAAATCATCCATTCCAAGATAAAACTTACCACCCGGTTGCTTGTGTGCCGGTTTACTGTATTCCTCGAGTCCGGTGATGGCAGGCGTAACATTGGTGCCACTCCCGGCAGGCTCAATTCTCCTGTAAACATCGGTGGCAGCCGGACCGCCCACTCCCGTACCCGCTTGATAAAACAGTACAATTTCGCCCTGATTATTGACGTAGCTTTCAGTTTCGTATCCGTCAAGTCCGGTTTGAAACTGTGTTGGAATGCCATTGTCGAACCGCCAGTTCTGATTGTCCTGCGTGCCACCAAAGAGCACTTCGGGAAATTCCTCCACTCCGCTCAAACCATAAAACTCCGAAACACCGAGCCCTGTGTCATTCAGATTATTCCACGAAGTTCCACCATTCAAAGTGTTGCTTATTCCGCCATCATTCCCAATGAACACTACATCTTCGCTCCCCGGATTCAATTGATTGTAAGTAGAGGAATAAATGGTGAGAAACCTGCAATCCACATGGCCTCCATCACTGATACCAAAAGTATTTTCACCGGAATTGACCGACTTAAACAACTGAGTATTTGATCTTCCTCCGAAATACATCACCCTCGAATCGGAAGATGAAACTTCAAACACTGAACCGTGGTTACCGGGATGTGCAGGATTATTACAATCTTGACATGTATAATTATTATTTGCGAACGTGTAATGAACAACGTTTGCCGTAGTAGCACCTGTGGTATAATAAACAAAGGCATCTGTGGCAGTAGGTACTGAGATATTAACATACCCAGGGGTTGTTAAATCGGAAGTAACATTGGTGTACGTGGTTCCACCATTTGTTGTATAGTACGCTGTGGGTACAGTCTCGCCTGCGATCCAGAATACTGATGAATTCCCCGGCATAAACTCTAGGTCATGCAAGACAATGTTCGAGGGAATCCCAGTGGGTGTAATATCAATCCAGCTACTGGTGAAAGTCAACTTCTTTAAAACTTTGCCACTCGATGTCACTAATGCAACCATACCATCTGTACCCGGAATAAATTTCGCTTTCCGCACACTCGGCAACTTATCAGCAGGATTAGCGGATGAAACGGAATCATAAAATGCCTGGTCAAAAGTCCATGTATTACCCTCATCGGTTGAATAAAATAATCCAAAACCATAATTATAGCGCTTATCGTTAGTAGAGGTGGCAATTACAATGGTGGTCTGACCTCCATCATTGTAAACAGCAATATCATGCACGCCGATGCCCGGTAGTTTATTTGTCTTGCAGACCCAGTTATTCCCTGGTGTTTTTTCGAACAAACCGCCACTGAGGCTGCCGGCGAGAATATGCTCTGCATCGTCAGGATCAACCCAAACTACATCGATGCGACCCAAATCCTGGCTGATGTAGCTTTTGGGACCGATCAGTTCCCAGGTACCCTGGAAGGTGTTGGAAGAAAGACAAAAATTATCCTGATCTGTCAGGTAAGCTTCAGAAGTCTGCGCCTGGAGAATGAGAGGAATACATATCATTCCGATGAATAGGGTTGTTTGAATTTTCATATCGAGTAGTATTCAGGTATGAAGAATGTTTCTATTGCACTACGAGTTTGGCTGAAGTGAGCCGGTGATTCTGCCGGTCAGTGATTAGGCAGTGATACATACCCGGAGATATACCGTGGATTAAAATTGTTTCCTCTGAATCATTGATTTTCCTTTTCAACAGCAGGGTGCCTTGCAGGGAATAAATTTCCAGTAGGGCATTTTTCAGGGCATTTTTATTCTCTGCCAAAAGGCTGAATGATTCTCTCAGTGGATTAGGATAAATGGTGACCAGATTTTTTTGAGGTTCAATATTACCAAGTAAGGTGATGCCGTCAATTTTGATGAACCAGCCGTCTGTTTCGCCTGTGAAGTCAACGATGTCAAAGTCGTTAGAGAATGTTTGACCCGCTTGTAAGGCGATGTTGCCGGGCGCTACGCTGTTGCTTTTAATAAAATCTTCATTGCTCCCCCCGGAAACCTTGGAGGAAATGAGATTACAGTTGCTGTCAACAGTAAGCAACCAGAAATCGTTATACCCAATGTTGAGGCCCACATCCCCATCCCAGGAAAGAGTACTTGCACCAATTGTAAAGAGTCCATTTTCCGTCGTAATAATTCGATTTCTGAATGTCACAACATCATTCCCGCTTCCACCGTAAAGTTTATTGATCAAAACATTTCCTACTGAATCAATCTGCATAATCCAGGTATCATTTTGACCGTGATTGACAGCGAATTCGCCGGAATTAGATGAGGTAGAGCCTGCTGTGATATACCTCGAGCCAGGTAATTTGATTGCTGCAAATATTCCATCTGAAAAATTGCCCCCCCAGCGTTTCATCCATTTAATTGCCCCCATAGAATCAGTTCTAATCATCCAGGCATCTCTGGAGCCGAAGGCAATTGTTGTGTCTAAATCGAAATCAACCGAAGAAGTTGAACCGAAGAGCTGCAAATCGCCATTTTCAAGTTCAAGGACTTCGGTAATATAATCGTCATCGGTGCCTCCGAAGTGAACAGTAGTATCAACCTGACCGGCTACAGTGATGAAGACCAGCCAGGCATCATCATTAAGTCCGCCATAGTGCGCAGGGAAGTCGCCGTTGATGCCAATGGTATAGGCTGCAAGGACATAACTGCCATCGCTGAGTTGATTGAGATCATAAGGATTGTCACCACTGCTGCTGCCGATACTTTTTTCCCACTGCATATCTCCGACTGAATCGGTTTTAACCAACCAGATATCCGGGCCTCCGTGATTGAAGGTAACGTCTCCATCGTTTGATTTGGTGACAGCCACCAGCAGAAAACCACCATCATTCGTTTGAATGATCTGGTAAGGATCGTCAAAATCACTTCCCCCGAAACACTTTTGCCACAAGATGTTGCCAAGTGGATCCATCTTGATCAGGATGACATCACCCGCTCCGCCTTTATAATCACACTCAACATCTTGATTGAATGAATCAATTAAGGCTTCACAGCAATTAAATTCCCATCTGCATCGGCAATCATATCCCGGATGAGTTCCAACCCGGGTCCGCCTACTGTTTTGCTTAGAGTAATATTGGGCTGGGCATGTGTGGCCGAGTAAAAACAAATCAGAAGGAGTAGTGTATGGAAAGTACGGTTCATTCGCGTTTATGTTTGTGGCACAAAATTAAAACAACTTTCCCGCGTGGTTAAATTTTTCTTTTTTGCTGTTGCCATTATCTATGCGGATAATACTGCATGTTTTTGCCTTCGCTGCTATTGAGAAAAGTGAAATCGAGAGTTGAGCAAGTGGCTTCATCAACCATAGCGCTCACGATAGCAGGTTCGATGGTGGCGCCGTTTTATAAAATCAATAATTCCTGATAGGAAGTTGATGTCTGCTTGAGCGCAGTGCTACTTTCCACCTGAATACCGCTCAACATATAACCGTAAAGATTGGTAAGGATAGCACCATCGAGGATGAGGACCGCCGGGTTCCACTTTGATATGGGTGTTGGCAGCCATATTAACCGTGCAGTTTTGAATGGTGAGGGTCTGCTACTGAGGAATGGTCATTGATTGAGTTTCCGTACGATCAGTGTTCCAGGTAGTAGTAGTTTGTATTCGCGGTGCAAGGAGTGATTGCACATACAGGTCACTTTCCCAAAAACGCCTGCCATAGCTGGAGGCCCACAGTTTACCGGCGCAGTAGATTTTCTCAAGATCTTTCATTACGCTGGCCGTCCAACCTTTACTGAAACAAGGTCAATTGCCCACCGGAATGCGTCGGCATCGGTGCCATGTACAACACATCGTAAATTCCTTCCTGATACACGATGCAGTGAATGTAAAAGTTGAGCATCTCCGTGCTCATGACTCGCCAGGCGCCCATCGTGGTCGGCGATCAGGTCTCATATGCTTTACATATCTCCGGTTCCCACCGTTTTACTAATGCTGATGTCGGGCTGCGCCTGTATGGCATGATAAAAACAAATCAGCAACGTAAACAGGATGAATATCCGGTTCATAAGTGTTCAGGTTCATAGCTTATAACTAATCATCCTTTTTTGCATGGCTAAATTCTTATGCTTCCTTCTTTCAATACCAACCCGGATTTTTCAATCAAAAAATACCCTGCAGGTGCACATGCGCTGCATAAGTCAAGATAAAACTAAAGCTAAACTATACAGGATTCAACAGTATGGCAAGATACCGTAGAACACACATTACTGTAATCCAACCCTTACCAGTAATCAACAAAGTAAATTGAGCCAATGAGTAACCCTGTGCAGTAGATTTTTCATCATGCGATGTACGATTGGATTAAAATCCAATTGCTCAATTGCACGGGATTACAAATCCCGAGTAACCTAAAGATGATTCGCAAATTTTAAGTAGTGCTGTGTTGGGGTTAAACCTGCTGCCGATTCAGATTGCAAAATGCGAGTTAAAAAAAGTGCAAAAAGATTCTATGTAGTACAGTCAGTCATCCATGGTCGCCCTATTGCTCTGGAAGATATGATTTCCATTTATATCTGATGGCTGTGGAAAATTAATTCTATGTTAGTTTTATATTTGATCCTTATTAACAGATTTTTGATTGAGCGGGTTGTCATCAACAACCCTTAACTACCATCCGTAAGCAGTTAGCCACCATTATGGACAAGCCGAATATTAAAGTAGCCATTCTCGACCTTTACAACCGCGAGAAGAATGAAGGCATGCGCGGCATCCGATCCTTACTCTATCTTGAACGCCAGAAAACAGATGCGCGTGTACGGTGGGATGTGTATGATGTGCGTAATGCCGAAGAAGTTCCTGATGAGAGTTATGATGTTTACATTTCTTCGGGTGGGCCCGGAAGTCCTTTGGCAAGCGGTGAACATTGGGAAAAGAAATACTTCCGGCTCATCGATAATCTGTGGGAGCATAACTTGAAGCATAACGATCAGAAGAAACATGTTTTTTTTATCTGTCATTCCTTCCAGCTGATTTGCAGGCATTGGAAAGTGGGCGAGGTTACGCGGCGCAGATCCACCTCATTCGGTGTCTTCCCGATTCATGAAACGAGCCGCGCAGCGAAGGAGCCGCTCTTTGAACAATTGCCGGAACCATTTTTTGCTGTTGATTCACGGGATTACCAGGTGATTCAACCTAACCACACGCTGATGGACCGTGAAGGATTTCAGTTGCTTGCACTGGAAAAACCAAGACCGCATGTGAATCTTGAACGAGCCATGATGGCTGTCCGTTTCTCCGATGAATTCGTCGGCACGCAGTTTCACCCCGAGGCCGATCCCCAGGGTATGCTGCGTTACTTCTCCAGGCCCGACAAGAAAGAACATATCATCAAACATCATGGCAGTGAAAAATATTACCAGATGGTTGACTTCCTGGATGACCCGCAGAAAATTGTACTGACGCAGAAAGTGATTCTTCCCACTTTCTTAACGAACTCCTTCAAGCAAGTCATGGAAGGTGCAGACATGGTGCCTGAGCCTGGTATCAATCATGCGTTTGAAAGATTTTCGGGATAAGGCAGCCACACGGAATTAATGTATTTCCGCAGCGATATTAAAAAATAGCCAAGCACCCGTTATACCCTGTAAACAGGCATTCAAAATCCTTGGGAGCCCTTCCCCAATTCTTCCTAATTACTGTCTCTCTGTTATTTATCTATTTTTGAAGTTGCCTAAAATGCAACAGACATGGTTCCTCACTATCGCGAACAATACAATGCACAGTTTACGCCCGAAAAATATAAACGCTTTCTCGATAACCTGAATGAAGAGGCCGGCTATCACATTGAATTCCGGATTGCAGAAACCCCGATTTTTGTCCCTCGCAGCTTCGAGAATCAGCTGATTGCCGGAGGCGAAGAAATTCTGCGAACAGTAACGTCTCCTGCCTATTACCGCATGGCAGACCGTGCCATTCCGCCGCAACTGTATGTTCCGAATGAAGAACCACGGCCACAGACAATAGCTATTGACTTTGCCATCTGCAGCAATGAAGCGGGCGAATTATTGCCACAGTTGATAGAGGCACAGGCATTCCCTTCGTTGTTCGCCTATCAGCACTGGCTGGCAGGAAAATTCCGGGAGCATTTCTGGGTACCCGAAAATATGAGTCACCTCTTCAATGGCCTGAATGATGAAACCTATGTGCAACGGATCAGGCAATGGATTGTAGCCAATGAAAACCCTGAAAATGTTGTACTGCTGGAAATTGAACCGGAAAAGCAGAAGACACGCGTTGACTTTGAGCTTACCAGGAAAATGCTGGGTATTGATTATGTCTGTATCAGCAAAGTGATCCGTGAAGGCCGCAAATTATTTTATGAGAAGAATGGAAGAAAGATACCGATCCACCGTATCTATAACCGTGTCATTTTTGATGAGTTTGTTAAGCGCAAAGACCTGTCCTGCCAGTTTAATCTGACGGAAGAAGTGGATGTAAGCTGGACCGTTCACCCTAACTGGTTTTTCCGGATCAGCAAATTCTCCATGCCGTTTATTGACAGTAAATACGTACCGAAAACCCAATTCCTGGATGAGGTAAAAGTTATTCCCGACGACCTGGAAAATTATGTGCTTAAGCCGTTGTTCTCTTTCTCCGGCCATGGTGTAATATATGATGTGACGAGAGAAGATATTGAAGCTATAGCCGACAGGCAGCATTATATCCTGCAACGCAAAGTGCAATATGCGCCCGTGATTGAGTCTCCTACCGGAAAGGTAAAAGCCGAGATCCGGTTATTGTATATCTGGTTACCGGATGAACCTAAGCCACTGCTTACCATTAATCTGGTAAGGCTGAGCAAAGGAAAAATGATTGGCGTGGACTACAATAAAGACCTTGACTGGGTAGGCGGCAGTGTAGGATTTTATGAATTATAATCTGTATTGTATCGGCTGCCTGTCAACCACTGAATCTTTGTTGCCAAACGGTTAATAATATCATAATGCCGGCAACAAAAGATATCCATTCGAATGCAAACTCGCATTTTTGTTTTTCAAACCAGCAAGGGGTTTGACCCGAATGCAGAACTGCTAAGTATTTGCGAAACATTTTCTTTCCTGATAAAAATGAGCCGCACTTTAGCAATTCTGCGTCGCAGAGAAGCGGGGCTTTTTCAATGAAATATCCGCGCTGAAAATCAGAGGGGGAAAGGAACCTTGCCAGGAGTACCGCATAGTGATGAATGACACAAAAAAAGATTATGGTTTCATTTACAACTGACTTGTTACCGTTAACTGGAATTGATCTGTCATGAAATTGATTTCCTTTTGCAGTCTGCTCTTTGTCCTCTTGCTGCCTTCCGGTTGTTCGAAGAAAGAAGCTGCCCCGGATTTCTTTGCCACGGTACTTTCTACCGTGCAGCATGAACCGTTTTCTTTTGCCGGCCTCCGTCAGCACAAAGCCGTGGTGATCATCTTCCTGCAACCGGAATGTCCATTCTGTAACTCCTATGCAAAAACACTGCGCCGTCTCGACAGTACTTTCCTGCAAGCAGATATTACTATGATTGGCGTGGTGGCGGGGAAAAATTATGCTGACAGTGAGATCATGGATTACAGCGCGAAAAACAGGCTGCATTTCAAAATGCTCCTCGATCCGGATTTTGTTTTGCAGAAAAAGCTAAATGCCACTACCACGCCGGAAGCTTTCCTGGTAAGCAACAGCGGGCAGACGCTTTACCGTGGCATGATCGACAACTGGGGCTATGAGATCGGCAAGGTACGGCCCATGGTCACCGAGCATTATCTTACCGATGCAGTGAATGCACTGCTGCAAAACAAACCGATCATGCCTGACTCTACTAAAGCGATCGGTTGCTACATCGAATGACTGTAACGAAAGATTCCTTTGTTTGTGCTGGTCAGCTATTGCTATGCAAGGACGATACGTTGTCTTTTGCACAGCGAATGGTATATTGGCGGTTGTATTTGATATGATGAAGAACAATTTCCACTTTAACCATCAGTCTATTCATCAGCTTGTATTGCTCACCTGGTGTTTGCCGTTGCTCTTCACTTGCTATTATTCCTGCACCCAAAAATCGCCCGTCACTTTTTCCAGAGATATTGCGCCTATTATTCATGAAAAATGCACGCGATGCCACCGGCCAGGACAACCGGCTCCCTTTTCTCTCATCACTTATAAAGATGTAGCCAAGCGCAGCAAAACAATCCGTAAAATCATTAACCTCGGTATCATGCCGCCATGGCCTGCCGATGCATCCTATCGCCATTTCCTGGGAGAGAATCAGTTATCCGCTATGCAGATAGCGATCATCAACCAATGGGTAGATGATGGCGCGCCGATAGGTGATACGAACAGCATTCCGGCTGCGCCTGATTTTCCAAAGGGCTCCATGATCGGCAAACCGGATCTTCAGCTTAAGATAAAACCCTTCCTGGTGAAAGGCGACAACACTGACCGGTTTATGGTAATGAAAATTCCGTTTGAATTGCCTGCTGATACTTTCATCAGCGCGATTGAATTTGTGCCCGGGAGCAAGCTTGTGCATCATGTTAACGGCAGGATTATTTTTTATGACAGTGACAGGAAAACCAATGTTTTTACAGGAGAATATGCACTGGATACAAAAGATGAAACACGTGAATCGGTGTTTCAAAAAATGAACCTGCTGAACGACGACGGCAGCTATCCGGGAAACGATCACTACATCCATTCCGCTACCAACTATTTGCCCGGAGCCATCAGCATGATGTACCCGGAGGGCATTGGCGGTTTCTTTGTAAAGAAGCGTGGTGTCATTTACCTGAATGACATCCACTACGGCCCTTCCGGCGAAGATGTGCTGGATAGTTCCTATGTAAATATTTTTTTCAGTGCAACCCCTCCGCAACGTCCTGCACAGGAAATTCAGCTTGGCACTTTGGGCATCTCTGATATTATTCCTTCCCTGGTGATTCCGCCGGATACCGTCATGACATTTGTTACACGCGCCAAAATACTGGGTGATGTTTCATTGCTCACCATCAATCCACACATGCACCTGCTGGGGAAATCATTTATTGCTTACGCGCTGCAACCGGATGGTGACACGATACCACTGATCAGAATCAGACACTGGGATTTTCGCTGGCAGTATTTTTATACGTTTGAAAAGATGCTGCGTATTCCGGCTGGATCAACCATTGAAGTGGTAGCCGTGATGGATAACACCCGCAACAATCCTAATAATCCGCATGTGCCGCCACAAACGGTGGAAGGAAGAAACGGCAGCATGCGCACAACCGATGAGATGCTGCAACTGATACTTACTTTCCTGCCCTATCAGCCCGGTGATGAAAACATAAGCCTGCAGCCGGCTGATGGATTTGATTACACACACCGTAAGCTGAACTGAACCGTTTCAACAATCATCTGAGAGCAATGACCAACGCTGCAGCCTCATCTTATCTTGTTAAACCCACATTTTGCAGTTCAAAGCGGCAACGGGTTTAACCCCGACGTAGAGCTGCTTTGGGTTTGTGAAACATTTTCTTTTCTTGACAAATTGAGCAAACCCTTAGCAGCTCTAAGTCGTAGCGAAGCGGGATTTTTCCACTGAAAAATCCGGGTTAAAATCACCCTGCAATACAGGATGGAAATTGGTTGGGATTCACAATTGCCAATTGATCAGTAGTCTCAGTCCGGCATAGGCAGGAGGGCAGAAATCAGCCATTGATTTTTCATGTTGGAGGAAATGTGTCACTGCATTATTGTTGAAGGGAATGCAAAGCACCTTAGCGACATCCGGAGGCCGGTCCTGTTCTGGTCTTTGCTCGAACCTGGTAAGTAATGCCGCAGCAGTCATGC
>JBGAWA010000177.1:0-2568 GCA_044227805.1 Chitinophagales bacterium
TCACCAGCAGCAGGTTATATCACCGGCATCAATGTGCCGGTGGATGGCGGAAGAACAGGATCACTGTAAGGAATACTGCTTGCCTCATTTTCTGTTGCCTCCTGGGCTGGTATAGATCGGCGTTTAGTTCCGCGCCATTCTGAATCGTCCGCGCCGTGCCGTATACCGGGTGGTGGCCGGGCTTGAATGGGTGATGGAATAGAAACTCACAAATCCAAAACCGAATGAAAGCAAAGCATGAAACGGTAGCAAGCCGTAATCCTTGAAAATAAAAGCCATCACGATACCCGCTGCGAAATAAACTGACAGCAATCCTTCTGCTACCGTCATATATATTTTTGTTTTTTCAAGATAGCGGTTGTGCTTCCAACCCAGCTGACCGCTCTCCACATTAAACTTAGGTGTTCGTTTAAACGGGCTTTTGATGCCGAAGTATCCCTGCAACACAGCCACTGCATTATGAAGGGCAAGCCCCATGCTCACTGCCAGGAAGAGTGGGAAGATGAACAGGAAGCCGCCAACGTTGCGCGGGAATTTTTTATGCTCTTCAGCGAATGCGGCAAAATAAAAAGAGCCGAGAATCAACAGGCTGACAAGAAAGAAAGAAGCATAGACGAACAGGAAGCCAAAGGAAGCGAGGGTGTTTTTGATAATTAACATCGGAAGGCTGAGCAAAGCGGCCGTCATGATAAAGAGAAAGATCGTGGAATTGAGTAAATGAAAAGCGGCATGCAACTTTGTGGAAGATGTCAATCCATTTTTTCTGAGAACGGATCCAAGATTTTTACGTACACATTCCGCCGCTCCCTTATTCCACCTGAACTGCTGATTTTTCAAAGCGGTCATTGCCATCGGTAGCTCAGCAGGGGTTCCTATATCTTCCCGGTACACAAATTTCCAGCCTCGCAGTTGAGCGCGATAGCTAAGGTCAAGGTCTTCTGTGAGCGTATCTGACTGCCATCCGCCGGCGTCTTCTATGCATTTTTTTCTCCATATACCGGCAGTGCCATTGAAGTTGATGAAGTGCCCGGCGGCATTTCTGCCTGCCTGCTCAATGCTGAAGTGCGCGTCGAGCCCAAAGGCCTGCAGCCTCGTGATCAGCGAATGATTTTTGTTAAGATGTTCCCAACGAGTCTGTACCATGCCAGTCTGCGGATGGCTGAATGCAGGAAGCGTTCTTAACAGGAAATCAGGGCACGGTAAGAAGTCGGCATCGAAGATGGCAATGAAGTCGCCCGTGGCGCTCTCCAGGGCATTGGCCAGCGCGCCTGCTTTATATCCTTTTCTTGTTTCACGTTGAATATGTTCCACCGTTATTCCCGCCTGCTGCAGTTCAAATGCTTTTTTCCTGATCAGCGCTGATGTTTCATCTGTTGAATCATCCAGTACCTGAATTTGGTGGTTGCTTTGCGGCATCGTTTTTTTTATTCGCTCGCTTATGCTGCAGGTAGCTGAACAGCAGGCTCAGCTGAATAAGGCTGTAGCAAAAAATGAAAAGCAGCGAGAGTCCATACAGGATGACGATTACAACAGCTAAGGCTTCCATAGTTACAGATATTTGAATAGGGTAATGATGATTTTATAACCGGCCATGATCGTTCCTTTCACAGTACCCGACACTTTTGAAATGCCTATTCGTTTCCTATAGTTCACGGGAACTTCTATGCAGACCAGTTTTTTTTTTGCGGCTTTCAATTGCATTTCTACCGTCCAGCCATAATCTTTATCACGCATGTCAAGTTGTTGCAGTTTCTTCCATGTTATGGCGCGGAATGGCCCGAGATCAGTGAACCGTACGCCATAGAACAGGTACAGCAACCGTGTAGCCAGCCAGTTGCCAAACACTTGCTGTGGTTGCATGGAACCTTTCTCCCGCTCACCTAATGCGCGTGAACCAATGACCAGGTCGGCCTTATTATGCAAGATGGGAGCTATGAGTTTGTTCATGTCCTGCGGAAAATCCGAATTGTCGCCGTCAATGAAAACCACTATCTCCGGCGGCATGGTATGGTCCTTCAGATACTGCATGCCCTTGAGGCAAGCGGAACCATAACCTTTCCTTTTCTCCGTCAAAACAACGGCGCCTGATTGCAATGCCTGCGGGCCGGTGCCATCGGTTGAATTATTGTCAACCACCACAATTTGCCGCACCAGCGTTTTGTCGATGCCGGCAATCACCTGGCCGATAGCATCCTGCTCATTATACGCGGGAATGATTACATCAATAATGGGTGCAGCAGTTTTCAAAAACGGGGCAAAGATAGGTGATGACGGATATTATAGTGCAGAGCTGAAAGGCAGCGATTGTAAACCTGCCTTTTCAAATAGATGAAGCATAGGGTTAACCACCAGAAAAATAAATTGGTGTTTGCAAAACATTTTCCTGCATGATAAAAATGAGTAAACCCAAAGCAGGGCCGTGTCAGCGCAAAGAGGGGCTTTTCTTTTTGCCAAATACGAACAAAGATGAACGGTCATGGTGAAGCCATCAAGACAACTGCCGCCCAAGCGCGCCTAATCAATCAATACTTATCACTTACTTTTCAAACTTCATCGCTCCGGAATTCA
>JBGAWA010000072.1:0-22160 GCA_044227805.1 Chitinophagales bacterium
CGTGTGCCTATCAACAATTCAATTGAGAACTGGCACATTTTACAGCGTCAGAAAATTCCAAGCAAGTTGATTGTGTTTCCGGAAGAAAATCACTGGATCCTGAAAGCCGAAAACAGCCGGTTCTTTTACCAGGAACTCCAGGACTGGCTGGCGGAATATTTATAACCGACAAAATTATGGCAGCATGCCTTGTCATGCCTTTAACTCCGACGCAGCACTGCTAACGGTTTACAAAACTTTTTCGATTTTTAATACAATGCGCAAAGCCTTGGCAGTACCCCGTCGCAGCGAAGTGGAATTTTCATTGTAAAATCCAGAATCAATACAGCGCTATTGATCTCACGCTAAGAATTTGATTAATTTTGAATCTTGCCCTTCTGCTTTTTTTGCCGGCACAAAACACAGGAATGAAATCTGTTGCGCTCATCGCTTTCGTATTGTTATCATTTGCTTCCTCATCCGCCCTGTCCCAAACTCTTAGTCTTACACAAGATCCTACATGGTTGAATCTCGGCGATCTCGACATACCCGGCGATCAGATAACGGTAGAGGCGCTTGTTTACAGAGATGGGTTCAGCACTATCAATATTGTCAGCAAACATTCCTTTCCTGATGACGTGAATTATCTGCTGCGGCCACAGACATTTGAACTGACAACCTATGTAAGCGGCAACAGCGGCGCTACGCAGTTTTTACAAATGACGAATCCATTTACCATGGCATCAAAAACATGGTACCATATTGCCGGAACCTACAATGGTTCCTTTGTCAGATACTATGTGAATGGATGCCTCGTCATTGAAAAACCATTCAGTGGCAACCTGTTTCAAAATGATATGTTGACTGCCATCGGCAATCAAAGCACCAACCAGGCAGAGCAGTTTTTAGGAAAGCTTGATGAAGTAAGAATCTGGAATGTTTGCCGCACACAGGAACAGATTGCTGCCAACATGCTCGACCTACCCAATCCCGCTGCGCAGGGAGGGCTTATGGCCTACTATAAGTTTGAGAATGATTTCACGAACAGCCAGGGAAATGCTGCCTGGAATGGTACACCGGTCGGCAACCTTTTTTTTGCCGCCAGTCAGATCGATCTTCCTTCATTTGAAATCACCGGTATTGCGACCACCAATTCCGATTGCAGTTCTCTACACAATGGCACCATCACCGTTACTACCAACAGGCCCAACTCTACGTTTTCCATTGACGGCAGCAATTACCAGGACAATAATGTCTTTACCGGTGTAAATGCCGGTACCTATACGATTTATGTTCGTTCGCCGGAAGGATGTATCATTGACAGTATCGCAACAGTAATCAGTAATATGATTTCATTTCCTGTTGCAGTGACAAAGATTATCTGCAGCGGCCAAGACTACCTCGGCTACTCTTCCACCGGTATATACATTGATACGATAAAAACAGCAGGCAGTTGTGACACCATCCGCACTTTGGATCTTACGGTCCATCCGTCCTATCAGTTCAATGATGCCGTTACCATATGCCCGGGTGATGTATATGATTTCCATGGCAGCTCGCTGTCAAAAAGCGGGAGTTACCTCGCTGCTTTTCAGACGTCTCAGGGTTGCGACAGCGTTTATACCCTTGAACTGACAGTGTTACCCGGCACCTTTCTCCCTAACGACACATTACTCTGTATTGCCAGTTCGTATGAAATAAAAAGCACTTCGCTGGCTACGCTTTGGTTTGACAACACTGTCTCCCAAACTAAAACTGTTACGGCCACGGGGTGGTATTGGGCAACTATTAAAGACGCGGCCGGTTGTGATGTGGAGGATTCCATCTATGTGCAGTTTAACACAAAGTATTTTGTTCCGAATGCCTTTACGCCTGACGGCAATGGAATCAATGATGTGTTTGTGCCAATATTTTCAGGTGTACAGTTGAAAAATTATCACCTGCTGATTTTTGACCGTTGGGGGAATCAACTCTTCGTTTCCGATGATCCCGCCGATAGCTGGGACGGTACTTGTTTTGGAAAGATATGCAGCAGCGGAACATACATTTATTACTTGTCGGTGGAATCCGGCAACTGCGAAAAGGTCATCACCAAAGGATATGTGAACTTGTTGAAATAGTGACTTCCACTGAATTCAACTCCCAGAAAAGTTTATTTCATTACAGTTGATTCATTCACTGATAATAATGCTTGCATCTCTCATCCTCCATTGAATCCGGTATTTTCAATAGAAAAATCCCGCTGCACTGTTACTTAGCATTGCTACAGGTTTTGCCTGGCACTGTTTTGAACTCCAAAAAGTGGGTTTAACTTTGTTACGCAAAAGCCAATCTGATATGAATGAAGATGTTCAGCGTTACAATAATTCACTCGCAGCCATAGAAAGTGCAATCTGCAACTTGCTGGCAACATCAATCAACCGCTATTTACCAGGCTCGGAGCATAAAATCTGGCACGCCCATCCGGTTTGGTTTCTCGATGGAAATCCGGTTGCGGGTTACAGCAAACTGAAAGACTGTGTAAGGTTGCTGTTCTGGAGCGGACAGTCGTTTGATGAAGCCTTGTTGCAAAAGGAAGGCAGCTTCAAAGCAGCTGAAATACGCTATACATCGATGAAGCAGGTTAAGCAAAGTGACCTGAAACGCTGGCTAAAAAAAGCGGAACTCATTCAATGGGACTACAAGAACATTGTAAAGCGAAAGGGTGAATTAGTACGTCTGAAATGAGTTATTTTCAAGAGACACCGTAGTACATTGATTGAACCCGGATTTTTCAGTGGAAAAATCCCGCTTCGCTGCGACTTAGAACTGTTAAGGGTTTGCTCAATTTGTCGAGAAAAGAAAATGTTTCACAAACCCTAAGCAGTTCTACGTCGGGGTTAAACCCGTTGCCACTTTGAACTGCAAAATGTGGGTTGAATGATGGTACTGTTATGAGCGTTGTTTTTTCATGATTGCTGACTGCCATCCTTGTTCCGGAAGAAAGCCACCGTACGTTCAAGAGCCTCCTCCTTGCTGTACTTTGGCACAAATCCAAAATCACGAATGGCCTTTGTTGAGCTGAAAGTGAAATCTGTGGTGGTATAGATCACGGCGAATCGGCTAAGTTTCGGGCTGTAATATTTTAGTGGGCGAACAAGCAACGCAATCAGTTCTGCGCATACTCCCATCGAATACATTAACCAGCGCGGCAGCCATATGTTTTTCGGACGGATGTTATATCCTGACCGGGCAACGATCTCATCAAAAAATTTGAAGAAGTTAGTGCCCGGACCGTCGGTGATGAAGTAAGCCTGTCCTGCTACTGGCTGATGGTCATTCACCAGTGCACCGGCCAGCAGCACATGCGCCCAGGCCATATTACCAACATAAATATGCTGGTTCAATGCGCGGCCATTGCCGATGCGAACATAGAACCCGCTTCTCGCCATCTTTATGAGCGGCGGAATGTGATAAGGATCAAATTCACCCCAGATATCAGCCGGCCGCAGCGCCGTTGTCTTTAATTGCTCACTGTTTTCAGACAGCACCAGTTTTTCCGCCAGGCACTTGCTCTTGCAATACATATTCAGTTGCTCCGCCGGGTAAGGCTGGGTTTCATCAATATCAACCAAGGGCTTGCCTGTCATCACCACATCAAGCGAACTGGTGTAGATTAACCATTTCACCTTATTGCTTTTACAGGCTGCAATAACATGGCGCGTGCCCTCATAATTGACACGATAAACTTCTTTTGGCTTTTTTGTTCCCCAGTCAACGATGGCGGCGGAATGGATAACAAGATCAATACCTTCGCATGCACTGGTAATTTCCTGCAGGTTGCAGATATCGCCCTGCCTGTACTGAATACGCTCATCCATCCATCCGCTTTTTTCTTTCAACCCAAACACCGTTATGGATTGGATGCTGAGTGGAACATTTGCATCAAGCAGTTCATGAACGATCGCTCTTCCCAGAAAGCCCGTTCCTCCGGTGACAAGAATATTAAGATTTGCGGTCATGAAGTTTTTACTTTGTGAAAAATATTCATAGAGCACACAAAATATTCATTTAACCGGCAAGCAGATGAATAAAGAAGTTTACCTGGTGGAAGGGGACGCTGAAGAGACCTACGCGACATTTAAAAACCGGATGAGTGCAATGGTTTCAGCAGTGAATAATGAGTTGCAGCCCGCTGCGCTAAAATTCACGATTACGGAAAAAGCACCACCGTCTTTCTCCATCATTCCGTTTTGTAAAAAAAAGATGGCTGTTGTCTCCATCCATAAAGCAGATCGACTGCCGGTGCAGTCAATTTTACAAGCGGTCGGATTCCGGGGCGCTTATGTTGTACAGGAAGCGCTGCCGGTTTCGTACAGCAAACAATGGAAAGACGGAGAACCAACTCCGGGAGTTTGCCTGCTGACCTTGTTTTCCAAAAAGAAAGGTCTCGATTACGCTGCATTTATTGATCGCTGGCACAACGGGCACACACCGCTTTCACTCCGTATTCATCCGCTGTGGAACTATGTACGCAATGAAGTAAAGGAAACCATTTCCCCACAGGCGCCGCTTTTTAATGGAATAGTGGAAGAACAAATGCAGACAGCAGCCGATCTGCTGAACCCGTTTCGTTTCTTTGGGAATCCGTTCATCATTGTTCCACGCATGATCACGGTTTATGCCGATACAAAATCATTCATTGATTATGCTTCTATGGAGACTTACCTGGCCATGGAATATCATATCAGATCGGCGTAGCGGAATCAGCGCAAATTCCAATGCCATTCCACTCACTATTCATTGCTTCTTGAAGCTGATGCCGTGTTGACTGAGCAGCGTTTCCGACAACATCCAGAGCCGCGTCCCATTTTGCCGGTCAGCGGCTTTGTGATCCATCTCCTTTCTTCCCATCAGAAAAAGATAGTCAATCGGTTTTCTTTCCACCTCCGGTGATGCGGCAAAATAGATGACAGGCTTCACCGCCACTTTGGGAGCTCTGAAAAAAATGCTGAAAAACAATCTTAATATTGGTTTGAACAGTAAGGGTGCTTCCCTGGCAATGTTTGAATTCACCGGCCCTGGGCAGAGTGCAAAAACAGAATATGACACCTCCTCTTTTGCATTGATTCTGTGGCTGAGTTCATTGGTAAACGTTGTCAGCAGTAATTTATAGTACCCATAATATTCAACTGTTTTAGCCATTGCATACGATTTATATTTTCCGAATCCTTCCCAATCAAAATCAGTGGGATTACGATGGCTCTCTGATGCGACAAAAATGATTCTTGGCAATCTTTCACCCTGGGTATTGAACAAATCATTTTCCAGCATGAGCCGCGTCAGCAAATACTTGGAGAGATAATTCACAACAAACATTTCCTCCAGCCCCTGCTTTGTCTTCCTGCTCCTTCCCGGAACCATTCCGGCATTGTCCACCAGCACATCTATCTTCACCGCACGGGCTTTCAGATTATTGACGAGTGCGATGACTGACTGCAGATCAGCGAGATCAACCTGCAGCATCTCCACCAGGCTGCTGCCCGATCGTTTTTTCACGAGCTCACCCTTTGCCGGAATGCCGCTTCGGCAGGCCATCCAAACCTGAGCGCCACGTTGTGCCAGCTGAACAGCAGCTTCCAATCCCAATCCTGAGCTTGCTCCGGTGATCAGCACATTTCTGTCATCAAGCCTGTCCTCATCATGCAGCGAAACAACATTTTTCTGCTTGCGGAACAGATCGGTGATACCGCTGATTGTTGCGGTAAATGCATTTGAATATCTTTTTTTATTACCTGTCATATTTAACTACTCAAGGTGTTAAGAAAGCTTATATAAAACTGAAAATCCTTTTTAACCTGTTCACTGCTCCATCCGAAATCTTCAAGACAATACGAATGCATGCCATACTTGAACTGCTTCTGCTGCAATCCGGTTTGAATGAACCGTTCGTGCAATGCAGGTGAAATCTGTCCTTGCATCTTATAAATGATTGAAAGCACTGCCATCGGATCTGTGACTAACTGATCGTAAAAAACATCTGTAAAATTTTGATCAGGGTGAGCCTTTCTGAAGGCAAGACCACGAGACAGCATGTATGCCGTCTTACGAACCCAGTGTTGCGCCACCAATGCAGGTGATACCGATTCACTGAAAATAGAATGGCTATGCGCTGCCATGCTGAGAAAAGACGGAAGGCTGTCAACGATATCTCTGTGCGTCCAGATAAAATGAACAGCATCAAATTGCTTTTCTATGATATCAAGAAATTCAAGGTGATGCGGGCTTTTAAGCACCCACCTTTTTGCCGGCCGTTGAAACTGCAGGTATTTCAGCAGTTTTATCATGTACTGATAGGCAAGGGTCTGATCCGTCTTTTCCAGCCATGCAGCATAGGAAGGAACATGCATGGTTGCCTCGGTGGTGGTGCTCATAAAGGTGGCGTCGAGCAGCAGGATATCCTCTTCCGGCTGCTGATGCTCTACAGGATGAATTGCGAAAAATCCAGGTGCCATCAGCTGCAGGGCACGCTCACTGATGCGGGCTGCCTTGATTCTCTTCTGCTTCTCTGACGGATCATCGCCTAACGGAACCGGGTTGATGGCTTCCCAGCTTAACAATACCCTGTTGTCCGGATCTGCCGCCAGCAGCCTTTGTAACTTGGTAGTACCTGTTCGCTGCAATCCGCAAATCAACTGCACAGGATATATTTCCTGTTCCAGGATTTGCGGATATTTTTTAAAATCATTCTCCGCCCGCAGCCTGATCGCCAGTAAGCCGGTCAGCCGTGTTTGTGTGATAAACCTTCCTGCAGGAGACAGTTGTGCTTCGCCTTCAATGGAATGCAGCATTTGCACAAGTGGCTCTTCCCAAAAATCATTTCCGAAAGAATGCAAGCCTGTTTTTTTGCGTGCCAGCTTGATGAGATGATCCTTGTTAAGGCTAATTTTTGTCCCCAGAAAATATGTGCTGCGCCAGGCACGGTTGAGCAGGTTGAACCAGGCAGGTTTTTTCCTGAAACCGGAAGCAGTAACTGTTTGATGACTGTCCATCTTACAGCAGGCTGGTAATTTTTACAACACTGCATACAGGATCCACCGGTTTCGCTCCGTTTCTTAACCGGTACCAGCGAAGGCACATGGTTCCTTCCGTGTGATGGCAGGTATCTATCCAGTTTGAAAAGCCGTGATTAGTTTTGGAAACGATAATCCTGATACTGCCATCCCTTTCTGCCACAGCAGCATGTTTATTGATGCAGACCGGGAAATACCTGTAATCGAGTGATTCCATCCAGTAATTGTTCAATTGGAAGTTCCAGGTTTCACAATCAGGCGGCATAAATTGAATAACAAGCGCTTCCTCTTCTTTCAGTTTCCAGTAACTGTGATAGTAAATGATATTTGCATCGCCGCCCGCAGCATTAGATATGGCAGGATTGAAAAGCGGCAGCCTGTTTTCGTGTTCTTTAAAGCCGCTTGCCCATTTAGAAAACAGTAACGGCGCTGCTGCAATAAATAACGCAGCGGTGTGCAGACCGTTGTCAATTTTTTCGGCAGTCAACGGATCCGGAAATTTTTTCCCATTCAGGTTTTCAATTTTCAAGGATGCTGGTACTTCATTTTGCCGGTCAAGAAATGTCTGGCGCACGATCAGCAAACTGGTAGCGTCTTCCATCTTCAGCCAGTTCTTCCCTTTCCTGACCTTGCTCAATATTATTTCGAAGCTGCCATCCTCTTCAACAATTAAATCATTCTGCTCAATCACTCCGCAGGGTGCCATGCCGCCCGGCTGACCATACACTCCGTTTTGCGTGAAAAAACCAATGTAGTCGATAGAATTTCTCTGCCCGGTAATGCGATATTCATAATCACCGCTGATCTGCGCATTCTGATAATAGTTGTCAGGGTTATCTGCGCCGAGCTTCACTGTTTCATGCACCATCCTTCTCAATTCCGGAAAGGCTGTATCACCATATTCAATATAAGCTTCCAGGGCAGCTCGCGTGAGACGGGTGAGATAACGGATGCCTTCAGCCTGCTGAAATGCGTCAACCGGTGCGCCGGGATACACCAGCGCTGCACCGGCTGACTTGAGATGATCGCAGAACTCCGACCAGGCCCCGCCATACACCACTCTCTCTGCATGAATATCCGCTTCCGTTTTACCTGTGAGCCGTAACCAGGTGAGTCGAAACCATTTGAAAACTGCAAAGAAACCAAACACCCATTTTCCCATGAACAATCTTTTTTATTTGTCCGGTAGTTCTCAAAGATAATTTTTAGTCAGTCATGTGATGGGCATGATCTGTTTAGATTGTATTACTGAATGCGGGTTTTGCGCTTGAAAAAACGGGTTGAAAAATCCTGGCCAATACAACCAGGGAAAAATATTCTGACGCCGTTCTACGCGCCAATCAGCAGGAAAGTAGAAACATTTTTGTTGCAGAAGAAAACAGGGTTATTGTTCTGTTGAAGAGCTGTTAGATCGCTTCAACAGAATCTTTTGCCAATATTTCTTTCAGCAACTCATCCGGCGACTTACCCATGTTTTGTAATTCAAGCTGCACATCATTTGTCATTTTTGCATCGGCTGCAGAAAATTTTTCCAGGTAGAGCTGATATTTTTCCCTGGCTTTGTCGTAGTTGTTGAGCACGTTGGCATATAAAAAACCCTGCAGGAAGACTGCATTACGCGCATGCTTCGAATCAGGGTACTCCCGATAAACCTTATCAAAAGCATTAATAGCCTGATCAAACTTTCGTTGCTTCTGGTATAACAGTCCAAGTTGAAACAGGTATTCCGAAGCCATAGAATCCTGCGGATACTGTTGAAGAAAAGTGCCAATAGCACTTTCAACGTTACGTGCTGCGGCCGTATCCAGTTTATTTTCCACGAAACTTTTATTGACCAATTCAAGATTAGCTTTTAAAGCAGTTTCTGCTTTTTCCTTTTGTGAGGTACAGGAAAAGAGCAGAGCAGGCAAGAGGAGAAAAAGTGTTAGGCGCATGAAATGCTTTTTTGCAAACCTACAGGAATTCGGTTCAAAAGGCAAAGAATGGCTAAATTGCTAACTGAATCATGGCTCATTGGTAAGCGGTGATACCCTATTCCGGTATCATCGCCTGAAGGCCAGTTAGCTTGCACAAACCACACAGGTAACGTAGTAAAACATGAGCATGCAATCCATGTTTTTAAACGAAACATCATTTCTATTTCATCCATCTGACAATCATAATTTTCCAACCTTATGTCAAGATATTTCCTGCTATGTTTGATTTCACTCGCAGTTATCGCATCACCGGCAAGCAGTCAGCAGAAAAACAGCCGCTTCGCTTCAAAGGCTGATGCCACCATTGATTCTACAGCCAAAAAAAACATTCCCAACTCCTGCGCCAGCTACAAATCCTATCTGTACGATTCATTACATGCCGCCTTTACGCCAATGCGCACCGTACGGGTGAATTTTCATATTATTCAGGATGGTGAAGGCAAGCATAATTTTTCACAGGCAGAAGGCGAACTGTTTGTGAAACAACTGCTCGATGATGCCAATAGCCGGTTAGGCAGTAATGTAAAAATGAATCTGCCAAAGGATAATACCACTGAGGTGGTGCCCATACCCTACCGGTATGTGCTTACCGGAGATCCTGGCAATCCAAGTGACAAGGGAATTTATTTCCACCGCGATGATACATTGTTTGCGATGAATAAGAAATCAAAAAAACAGGACAATGTGTACGACCGCAGGCAATATGATACCTACGGCGTTCAAAAAGAAAAAGTGATCAATATCTTTTTGATTGAACATGATCCCGACAGCATCAAAAGCACTACCTATAAAGCATCCAGTGATGGTGTTGGCATGGGAGCCTGGGCGAAGCTCGCGGGTTCATACCATCTATGGAAAAATCCTTCCGTGATGGAAAATGGTGACACGCTCTACTTTGGAACATGGGATCTTTGCGGGCTCCTGAACCATGAGATTGGTCATTGCCTTGGTTTGTCGCATACCTGGAACGTGGACGATGGCTGTGATGACACACCCAAAAATCCGGGCTGCTGGAATTTTGGTCCGCCCCCGTGCGAGATCTGTTCCAACAATGTGATGGATTATAACAACTTCAAGAGAGCCTATACACCCTGTCAGATCGCAAAAGTGTGCATGAATTTTTTCAACGACAAAACTTCCCGTAGGTTCCTGGTGCCGGACTGGTGCACCTATCAACCGGAGCAATCTATCACCATTGCGACAGGCGAAAAGATAGAATGGAACGGCGCCATGGATTTGTCCGGCGATCTGATTGTTGAAAACAATGCCCGCCTCACTATTCGTTGTACCGTTTCTATGCCACCCGGATCGAGCATTGTGCTGCAACCCAAGTCAACCTTGATTCTTGATGGATGTACGATTACTTCACGATGTGAGAACGGTAGCTGGGAAGGCATTAAAATCAGTTCCACCAGGAAATCAAAACCCGTCATCCTGCTGCAAAACAAGGTGGTGGTGGATAAAGCAAACCATGGCTGGTAGTGGTTGCTGATGCAGCAGCCGGCTAAATCATTCTGCCGTTTTTCGATCCATCTCTTCCACATTTTGTAATCGGAATTATTCTGCCCATCTTAACCGGAAATTGATTTGCTATGGCCAAAAAAATTGTGGTGGGCATTGATATCGGTGGCACAGGCACAAAGTATGGCCTGGTTGATAAGAAAGGAAACATACTGTTGCAGGAAACGGCAAGAACTCCGGATTTTAAAAACGCGGAGGATTTTGCGCATGTGATTTCCGCTTCCATTTTGCAGCTGGTGCAAAAGCTTAAAGGTGTGGAACTGGTAGGCGCCGGCATCGGCAGTCCCAACGGAAATTATTACACAGGCACCGTGGAATTCGCGCCGAATCTTCCGTGGAAAGGCATTGTTCCGCTGGCCAGTCACTTTAAAGAATCGCTTCAATTGCCCGTTGTGCTTACCAACGATGCAAAAGCTGCTGCCATTGGCGAGATGCTTTTTGGCGGGGCAAAAAACATGAAGCATTTTATTTTTATCACACTCGGCACCGGGCTGGGCAGCGGCATTGTATCAGATGGCGCACTGGTGTATGGACATGATGGATTCGCCGGTGAGATGGGACATACCATCATTAAAGAAGACAGCAACCGCTTATGTGGCTGTGGGCGTTACGGCTGCCTTGAAACGTATGCCTCTGCCACAGGAATTCGAAAGTCCTACATGAAGTTTCTCGCCGAAAAAGATAAACGTGCACCCATTGAACCTGAGAAAATCAACGCAGCCTACATTTATCAACTGGCCAAAGAAGGAGATGAAGAGGCGCTGAATGCTTTCAACTATACCGGCCATATCCTGGGTATTGCTTTGGCAAATGCCGTGACCTATCTGAGCCCGGAAGCTATTTTTCTTTTTGGCGGATTGGCACAGTCCGGAGAACTGATCTTCAAGCCAACCCGTGAGTCATTCGAAAAAAATCTGCTGGAGATCTATCATAACAAAGTAAAAATCCTGCCTTCTTTACTGAATGATGGTGATGCAGCGATACTCGGTGCAGCATCCATTATCTGGCATGAACTACGGTAGCATTTCCTTCGCTGCCGAATTATTTTGCATACTACAGTGTCTTTCTTCATGAATCAATTGCTACTTCTTCAACGTCGCTGCTCTTTCCGGTTTTTCTTGATCCTGCTGATGTTTTGTTGCGGCGGAAATCTGTCAACAGCGCAGGTCACAGCCCGGCCATCCATCATACCTCAGCCCGTTTCCATTGAACTTCATTCCGGATATTTCAGCTTGTCGGGCAGTACTGTCATTACCTGGAATAATGAAGAAGATGCCGTCGCGGTGGATATTTTTAACCAAAAACTCCGGCAAAGATTTTCATTCGTGGTCAACTCATCCGCTCACACCAATCAGTCCTCTAATGTGATTCACCTGCAGCGATCGGCAGCGGCCGACTTTCCTGCGGAAGGATACCGATTGACGGTGAGCGAAGAAGCGGTAACCATCTACGCAGGCAGCGGAGCAGGAATATTTTATGCATTACAAAGCCTGCTGCAATGGTGCCCCACAATTGCCACGGATGATCATGTTTTGATTGCACAGGCGACGATTATGGATTATCCGCGTTATTCCTGGCGGGGCATGCATCTTGATGTGGCGCGTCACTTTTTTTCTGTAGAGGAAGTTAAGCAGTACATTGATTACCTCGCTACTTACAAGTTGAACACCTTCCACTGGCATCTTACCGATGACCAGGGCTGGCGAATTGAAATAAAGAAATACCCGCGCCTGACGGAAACCGGTGCCTGGCGCAACGGTACGCTGATCGGACATTACAGTGATGATCCGCAATTTGACACAATCCGTTATGGCGGTTTTTATACACAGGAGGAAATAAAAGAAGTGATCGCTTATGCGAAAGAAAGATTCATCACGGTCGTTCCCGAAATTGAAATGCCCGGACATGTGATGGCGCTATTAGCCGCGTATCCGGAACTGGCTTGTTCAGGCAGTTCATTTCAAGTGGGGCAAAACTGGGGCGTTTATAATGATGTTTTGTGTCCGACAGAACAAACCATTTCATTTATGAAAGATGTTTTGCAGGAAGTGATCAATTTGTTTCCTGCTGCTTATATACACATTGGAGGCGATGAATGTCCAAAAGAACAGTGGCAAAAAAGTTCTTATTGCCAGGATCTCATTCATCAGCTTGGATTAAAAGATGAAGAGGCGCTGCAAGGATACTTCACGCAGCAGATGGCTTTCTTTGTAAATCAACAAGGCAGAAAAATTATTGGCTGGGATGAAATTCTGCAGGAAGAATTACCAAAAGGTGCTGCCGTGATGAACTGGAGAGGAATGGAAGAAGGTATCAGAGCTGCCAGCATGAATTATGAAGTGGTAATGTCTCCGACAGATTTTTGCTATTTCAATTATTACCAGTCATCCAGTGCCAATGAACCGCTTGCCATCGGAGGCTTTCTGCCATTGGAAAAGGTGTATGCTTTTGAACCTACTCCGCCTGCACTGCCGGCAAGCAATCAGCCTTTCATCATTGGCGGACAGGCAAATTTGTGGACAGAATACATCGGATCTTTTTCAAAACTGCAATACATGCTCTTTCCGCGTATATGCGCGATGAGTGAAGTATTATGGAGCAAAAAAGAAAGCCGCAATTACCTGGATTTTGTTGCACGGCTTACCACTCATCAGTTTCCGCTTTTCGATCTTCTTCACATCAACTATTCGAAAGCTTTGCTGGAAGTGAAAATGGAAGTACGTCCCAATGACGACGGCAACGGAATTATTGTGCGCCTTTCTACCGATGATCCGAAGACAAAAATAAATTACAACCTGAGCTCTTATGAAAACGAAATACTTTCCGCCACCAATAACACCACCTTTGAAAGCGCACCGGTTGACCTGCTCATCAGTCAGTCAGTATGGCTGAATACCGTTACCAAAGACGCCATGGGCAATAAAGGTCCTGAGTTGGTGCAGCAATTCGAGCTGAACATGGCAACCGGTAAACCGGTCACATTGGTTCATCAACCTGATCCCAAATACAACAATGGAGGAGCCTTCACCCTGGTGAACGGAATAACCGGCCGCATTCCATGGAATGGGAGTGAATGGCTCGGCTTTTCAGGTAACAACCTGGAAGCAATGATTGACCTTGGTTCAACACAAAATGTGTCCCGTATTGCCGTCGGACTATTGAGTGATGAGGGAAGCTGGATCTATCTTCCGGCACAGGTAACGGTTGCTGTTTCATCCGATGCAAAAACATTCCGCACCGTTGGTACGAAGAGTAATGAAATGATAAAAAAGAATGGAGGCAGGCAAGCCACTTTCAGCTTTAATAAAGTACCGGCACGTTATATTAAAGTAGTGGCAATGAATGCCGGCATCATCCCGGCAGGTAAAGCGGGCGCCGGAAATCCTGCCTGGCTTTTTGCCGATGAAATCAGGGTGGAGTAAGGACTTTTCCGTAAAGTCAGCTTACATTTATTGCAAAGCATCCATGTATCATAAAAAATTAATCTTTGAAGTTTGCGCCAATGGCCTGCAATCGGCCATCAACGCACAGCTGGGTGGTGCAAGCCGGATCGAGTTGTGTGAGAATCTCGAAGCAGGCGGACTGACACCAGCTAAAGAAATCATCAGGCATGCAGTAAGACTCCTTCAGATTCCCGTGCATGTGCTGATACGCCCCCGCGAAGGAAATTTCTGTAATACCGAAGAAGAATTCTCCATGATGAAGGAATCCGTCAGTGCATGCAAAAGGTTGCAGGCTCATGGCGTAGTGTTTGGCATACTTAACAGGAACCTGTCAATTGATGAAGCCCGTTGCGCTGAACTGATCGCCTTATCTCGCCCGCTCACCGTTACTTTTCATCGTGCCTTTGACGTAGTGAAAGAACCGTTACACGCACTGGAAACGCTGTGGCAGCTTGGGTTTGATCGTGTGCTTACTTCCGGCCAGCAGGCGAATGCCCTGAAAGGCGCTGATCTCATCCGGCAACTGGTGGACAATGCCGCAGGCAGGATTTCCATTCTTGCAGGTGGCGGAGTGACAGAAGAAAATATTGCCGCGCTGGTGAAAACTACCGGCACTCATGAATTTCATTTCTCCGCGAAGCGGCTGCATGCGGACGGCGGTTATATTTCAGACTTGACCCGTATCCGGGATATTATCAACCTAGCGAATGCTGCCACTGTACAATCTGCCGGAAATGATAAATAGTGCTGTCCACTCATACAACATGCGTAATAAGATCAACCCACGCCACTTTTTTTCGAAAATCAGGTTCAACCGTATCACCTCAAGCAGCATTTTATTAGTTACAGTTTTATGTTTCTCCTTCCTTTCAGTTTCAGCACAGCTCATCTCTGTTCCGCTCACCGGAGATTCGGTTGACTGGCAATTTCGAATGACCGGTGATTCACTATGGCACCCTGCCCAAACACCGGGAACAGTGCATACCGATTTACTTTTCAACCATCTTATTCCAGATCCGTTTTTCAGGAGTAATGAAGACAGTGTGCAGTGGGTTGAGCAGCAGGATTGGGAATACCAAACTTATTTCTCCTGCCCTGCCCAACTGTTCAATCAAAAAAATATTGAAATTATTTTTGAAGGGCTGGATACTTATGCTGATGTTTATTTGAATGACACACTAATCCTGCAGGCAAGCAATATGTTCAGGAAATATTCCGCAGACATTCACCCTATCATCCGCCGCCAGGAAAACCATCTTCTCATTCACTTCTATTCGGCTTCAAAAAAAGGCAAGCAACTCAGCGGACAACTTGCTTACCCGCTGGCAGGTGATGTTGATGGCAAAGCGATAACACGTAAAGCCCAGTACCAATATGGATGGGACTGGGGACCACGATTACTCACCTGCGGCGTTTATAAGAACATTTCTCTCACCGGATGGAGCAGGTATCATTTACAGGAAGCATTCATCAGCCAGGACTCGCTGACCACCGATACAGCCTACTTGTCTGTTCGGGCAAGCATAAACTCCGCTGTTGAAGAAACATTTTCATTCACCTTTTCCAATAATTCAGGCACAGAAACTTCCACTGCAATGGTTACCCTGCAAAAGGGCATCAACGATTTTTCCATACCGCTAAAAATTATTGAGCCCCAGCGCTGGTGGTGCAATGGATTGGGAACACAAAAATTATATGACCTGCAGTTATGTATGGATGATGAGACCTGCCAGCTGATCTTCCAGTGCAGATTCGGCATAAGGACTTTGAAACTGGTGCAAGAGAAAGATGCCGCCGGTGCTGGTTTCGGCTTCGAACTCAATGGAGTTCCCGTTTTCATGAAAGGCGCGAATTACATTCCGCCGGACAATTTTATGCCCCGCTGTGACCGCGCTGTTTATGAAGGAATCATTCATGACGCCGTTGCCTGCAACATGAATATGCTGCGCGTTTGGGGCGGTGGTGTTTATGCCGCTGATGAGTTTTACGACTTGTGCGATCAGCAAGGAATCCTGGTGTGGCAGGACTTTATGTTTGCCGGCACCATGGTCTCCGGCGATTCCGGATTTGTTGACAATGTAAAAGATGAAGTCATTGACAACGTCATCCGGCTGCGCAATCACCCAAGCCTGGCGATGTGGTGCGGGAACAATGAAATTGATGAAGCGTGGCACAACTGGGGCTGGCAGGAACAATATCACTATGATTCCATTGCGCAACAAATACTCTGGAACGATTATCTGCAATTGTTCGAAAACATCATTCCTTCCGTAGTGAAGAAATATGACCCTCAGCGGGATTATGTGCCAAGCTCTCCTGCTATTGGCTGGGGACATAAAGAAAGCTTGCTGCAAGGTGATTCACACTATTGGGGCGTTTGGTGGGGAGATGAACCTTTTGCTGCCTACACTCAAAAAGTAGGGAGATTTATGAGTGAGTATGGCTTCCAGGGAATACCGGCGATGAGTACGATTCGACAATTCACATTACCTGCCGACAGGATTATTCAACCATACGATAGTAATAAGTTTTCGGAGGTAATGATTAAGCATGAAAAGCATCCTACAGGTTTTGAAAAAATTGATGCATACCTGGAGAGAGATTACCGTTCGCCAAAAGATTTTGAAAGCTATGTTTATGTTTCGCAATTGCTGCAGCGAGATGGCATGTCAACGGCCATTGAAGCTCACCGCCGTGCCAAGCCATATTGCCAGGGAACCCTTTACTGGCAACTCAATGACTGCTGGCCTGTCGTTTCCTGGAGCAGCCGCGACTATTTTGGGACCTGGAAGGCATTACAATATTCAGCAGACGACCTCTACCGGCCATTCCTGATTTCTGTGGTGAAGGAAAACGGCAATTTTCAAGTGTATGTTGTATCCGATTCCTTAGCTGATGTTACCGGCTTACTGAAACTGGATCTATATGATTTCAACGGACTGAAAATTAAGTCGGCTGAAAAAATTATAACGGTAACAGCCAATCAAAGTAAGCTTGTATTTTCCATGGAGGAGAAAAAGCTTCCCAAAAATTTTGCGGCCGGCCAATCGGTATTGGCTGCTTCCTTCAGTGCAAATGGAAGAGTGCTGGCAGAAAAGAATTATTTCTTTTCAAAACCCAAAGATCTCATGCTTCCAGCTGTGAAAATAGAGCAGAAAATCAGCGTCATTAATATTCCGTCCGGCGATAAAAATTTTCCCTTTGCCTGCAAGGTGGAACTTTCAACTGACCGTTTTGCAAAAGATGTTTACCTCCAATGCGACGACAAAAACATCCGATGCATGGATAATTTTTTCGATCTCTTTCCGCAGCAGACAAAAACAATCACGCTGCTTTGCAAAGAGAAAATTGCTGTTACGGAACTCCGGATACAAATTGTATCATTGGTGGACAGTTATTAATTTCAACTCCTTTTCTAATACGTACTTTTTTAACGGGCTGAAATAGTATTGATAAATTATGCATCGTATCCGGAAAATGGTTTGCGCCCTGCTGCTGATTGGCTGTTCCCTGTTCGCTTACGCCACAGCCTACACGGTTGAGAATTTGCCGAACCCGAAATCATCTCCTTCCTTTCAATATGTCAGCAATCCCGATGGCGTGCTCACCACTTCCACTGTTTTAGCAATTGATTCCCTGTTAAAAAATCTTGAGCTCACCACAACCTGCCAGGTCGCCGTTGTTGTAGTTACCTCCATTGGAGAAACGGTTCCCAAATCCTTCGCAACACAATTGTTCAACCACTGGGGAATCGGCGATCGCGAAAAAGACAACGGATTGCTGATTTTGATGGTTGTGTCGCAGCGCTCTATCGAATTCGAAACCGGCAAAGGAATGGAAGGCATCTTGCCTGATGTTACCTGTAAATACATACAGGAACAATTCATGCTGCCTTATGCTAAAGCCGGAAATTATGACGCCTGTATTTTTGGAGGCGTAAAAGCGGTGATACAGTTTATTGCAGATCCTCAAAATTTACCTGAGGTGAAGGCGGCGAATCCCTCCGCCTTTGGCAGGTCATTCACCGATCCGATGCAGCAACCGGTAAATTCGTTTTTCCTCTTTGCTGCCATGGCAGTCTATTGCTTGCTGCTGATTGCTTTTCGCCCTAATAAAAAGAATAAAGGTGGAAAAGAATATGTGGTGAAGTATCGTGACACCTCTTACTGGTGGGCAAAAATACTCCTGATCAATATTGGGTTTCCGGTCGCTTATGGCTGGTCACAATTTACCTACGATGCGCCCCTGACCGTAGCTGAACTCATCGCAGCGGTGTATGTTTACCTGGCTATCCTCCTCTTCGAATACCGCTACAGGCTCAATCAATACATCGAAAAATTTTATGGAGACGACCGTGCCGCCAAACACCTCGCGCTCACAAAATCCCACCGTTACTGGGTTATCACCTACTTCCTTTTTCCGGTTCCTTTCCTGCTCTATAAATTCTGGAAAGATCAAAGACTTGATCGGCTGCGAAGAGCACCCTATACCTGCGACAATTGCAGCCACCTGATGACCCTACTCGATGAGAACGCTGATGATCCGTATTTATCAAAAAGTCAGCTGGTGGAAGAACAGGTTCAATCCATTGATTATGATGTGTGGCATTGCCTGGCCTGCGGAAATCAAACGACACTTTCTTACCCCAATATCTATTCAAAATATACCGATTGCAAACATTGCAAAGCAAAGACAAGCTATATCAAAGGGCGCATTACAACAATGCCTCCCACCTATACGTCAAGCGGCACCGGCAAAAAAATTATTGATTGCATGAACTGTCATCAGGCTGATGAAGAATCATTTATTATTCCCATGCTGCAGCATAACAGCAGTTCAAGTAGTGGCTCAGGTTATTCAAGCGGCAGCAGTGGTGGATCCTCCTGGGGCGGTGGCAGTTCAGGGGGTGGTGGTGCAGGTTCAAAATGGTAATGGTGATACTTTGCACCCGGATTTTTCATTTGAAAATTCAACTTCACCGTGGCTAAGAACAACTCAACGGGATTTTTCCCTGGAAAAATCCGGGTTTATTTCTTGAATTTCGTCTTACATTTTTCAATTCCGTGAAAATAAAAATCTCCCTTTCTCCTCTGCTGAAGGCTGCATTTGTCGCTGCCGTTTTGTGCCCGCACATTTCCAGTGCTCAGTCTTCCATTACCCAATACGTGAACCCGTTTACCGGCACCGGTGGTCACGGTCATACTTTTCCCGGCGCTTCACTACCGTTCGGCATGGTGCAGCTATCGCCCGACACGCGGATTGACGGAAGCTGGGATGGCTGTGGCGGTTACCACTACAGTGATTCTGTCATCTACGGTTTTTCACACACGCATCTCAGCGGAACAGGCGTGAGCGATTACGGCGATATCTTATTAATGCCAACCATAGGTGAACCGAGCTTGACACCCATGAAGAACGGCTCTTATAAAGCCGGATATGCTTCGCATTTCTCCCATGCTCGCGAATCCGCCTCGCCGGGTTATTATGCTGTGCACCTTGATGATGATAACATAGATGTGGAATTAACAGCGTCTTCCAGGGTTGGCATGCATAAATACACGTTTCCAAAATCAGATCAGTCAAACATCATACTTGACCTGGCCCACCGTGATAAAGTGATTACGTCAAGCTTACAAGTAATTGATGCAAGACATGTGGAAGGCATGCGGCGGTCTAAAGGATGGGCGGCTAACCAGGTTGTCTATTTCGCCATTGAATTTTCAAAGCAGTTTAACACCTATGGTATTGCTGAAAATGGCGCATTGTTGTCATCAGGATCATTAATGGATTATGAACATGTTTCAGATAACATACAGTCATTCTTTCAGTTTAATACAAGCAGCGGCGAAAGCATAACAATGAAGGTCGGTCTGTCCGCTGTAAGCATGGAAGGGGCGCGTAACAATCTCGAACGTGAGCTGCCTTCCTGGGACTTTGAACAAATGCGCCGCAATGCCGATGCCACCTGGAACTACATGCTAAGCAAGATCGAAGTAAAAGGCGGTTCGCTTTCACAGAAAAGAATATTTTATACGGCACTCTACCATTGCATGATTGCGCCCAACGCTTACAATGACGTTGACAAAAACTATCGCGGAAGAGATGGAAACATCCATAATGCCAGAATGACCTATTACACTGTTTTTTCACTGTGGGATACTTACAGGGCCTTGCATCCGCTGCTGACCATCCTTGCACCTAAGGAAACCGGCGACTTCATTCAATCCATGCTGCTGCAATATGAACAGGCCGGCAGATTACCCGTATGGGAATTGTCGGCGAATGAAACAGACTGTATGATAGGTTACCATGCCGTTTCCGTTATAGCGGATGCTGCCGCGAAAGGAATCAAAAGCTTCGACTATCAGAAGGCGCTTGCGGCCATGAAGGCCAGTGCCTACCAGGATATCTTTGGCTTACCTTCCTACCGGGAAAACGGATGCATCAGCGTGACGGATGAAGGAGAGTCTGTTTCAAAAACGCTGGAATATGCATACGATGACTGGTGCATCGCGCAGATGGCATGGAAGATCAATGATACCACCACGTACAGAACCTTCAATCAACGTGCACAATACTGGAAAAATCTTTTCGATCCGTCAACCGGATTCATGCGGCCTAAGAAAAACGGAAACTTCATCGCGCCTTTCGATCCCTACGAAATCAATTTTAACTATACGGAAGCCAATGCCTGGCAATACCGCTTTGCCGTTCAGCAGGATATTGAAGGATTAAAAAAAATGATGGGCTTGCAAAATTTCGAAGCGGCATTGGATTCCCTTTTCACCACATCCTCTAAAACCAGCGGCAGGGAACAGGCTGATATCACCGGAATGATTGGACAATATGCTCATGGCAATGAACCCAGTCATCACATGGCTTACCTGTATGATTATGCCGGAAAGCCGGCAAAAACACAGGCACTGACTGCGGAAATTATGAATACCCTGTACCACGATGCGCCGGAAGGACTGATAGGCAATGAAGACTGCGGACAAATGAGCGCCTGGTATGTGCTGAGTGCAATGGGGTTTTATCCCGTCACACCCGGACAGCCATATTACGCGCTCGGAACGCCACTGTTTGATACCATAAAAATTCACCTTGATAATCAGAAGACGTTTACGATCGAGTCTTATCATGGCAATGACAGTGCTGTGTATATTCAGTCCATGCAGATTGACGGCTTGCCCACCGATACCTTTTACCTAACACAGGCAATGATATTAACCGGTAAACGGATCACTTTCAGGATGGGAAACCAGCCGCCTGCTACGCAGGAAAAATGGATCACCGCTCCGCCATCCGTCATCACCTCGCCGCTGATCGCGGTAAATCCTGTGATTGTGGCGGATGGTAAATCATTCAAAGAGCAAATGAAGGTTTCATTGCAATCAACAGAAGAAGGCAGCAAGCTCTTTTTTACGAAAGACCATTCCGTACCCGGAAAAAAATCGACGCCTTACGTAAAACCATTCTTGATACAAGACAATACCATGGTGAAGGCGATTGCTGTCAGCCATAATGGCGCAGTCAGCAAAGTTGTAACGGCTGAGTTTACCAAGCTTTCCGCGAACTGGCACCTTTCTTATCTGACTAACTATAATCCACAGTATAATGGAGGCAGTGACCTGGCCCTGATGGATAACGAAAGCGGTAACAGCAATTTCAAAAATGGTTCCTGGCAGGGCTGGTGGGGCAATGATATGCAGGTAATCGTTGACCTCGGAAAAATTCAGCCGGTAACAACGGTGGGCGCGGAATTTCTACAAGACCAGCGTGCCTGGATCCTGCTGCCCTCATCATTGGAAATTGATGGCTCAACAGATGGAACTCACTTTACTCATTTAGCCTCGATAGGACATGATATCGCCGCGATGGATTCCAATATTATTGTTAAACGTTTAAGTGCGACGATGGCTGCACAACAGGTCCGTTACCTTAAATTCACAGCGCGCAACTACGGTAAATTGCCGGAATCACACCTGTCAGCCGGCGGCGATGCCTGGATTTTTTGTGATGAATTATATATTCATTGATATAAAGCCGCATCTTACAGTTCATAACAGAAACAGGATTGACCACAATGCGGAGTTGCTGAAGGTTGCCTTATATTTTCCTTTCCCAAATAAATGATCAAATATTTAGGAGTGCTAAGGCGGCTTATAGCGTGATTTTTCAATAGTGTA
>JBGAWA010000178.1:0-2541 GCA_044227805.1 Chitinophagales bacterium
TCTGATCAGCCTGCACGTTGATCGTGATTAGCATTCGTTGGCATCCGAAACCTTTATAACTATAATCTGGATTAACATCAGCCCACGGCTGATTGCATACTGATCAAGGGGTTACTCATGATTCGAACAGCATTGATCCCACATTTTGCAGTTCAAAGCGGCAACGGGTTTAACCCCGACGTAGAACTGCTTAGGGTTTGTGAAACATTTTCTTTGCTTGACAAATTGAGCAAACCCTTAGCAGTTCTAAGTCTCAGCGAAGCGGGATTTTTCCACTGAAAAATCCGGGTTGATTGGCCATACGGACTCTTGAAGCAGATATCTTGACTGGCATGAACCTCAAAATGATTTTTCAGTTGCCTGACAAGAGTGCCTTCTGTTACATCCATCGTTTCCTCTAAAATTATTTTCCCGATCTTTCCCCCATGGCACTCAGCCGCTTCTTCACCATCATCCTTATTGCCAGCATTGGCTGGGCTTTTTTTCTGCTGCTTACCGGCAACCTTTACTCATTAACCGGCATGATCAATGGAAAGCAAGGTGATCCGGCAATAGTGGCAGAAAGAGATTCAACGGATCAGCAGCGTATGGACCCGCTGCTTTTTGCCTTGATAAAAGAAGTCGGTGGCGAAGGGTACCAGCACGGTGATACACTTTATCACCTCACCAAATCAGGCATCGTTGAGGTGAGTGTCGGTTCACAAAAGGCTGACGGACTTTTTCCCACCTGCAAAAACACGATCCTCGATATCTGGCTGCCGCTGATCGGCTACCTCACTTTTTTCTGCGGATTGATGAATCTCCTCAGCGATTCAAAAGCCACAGAGAAACTGTCGCGACTGCTTACACCATTGTTTTCAAAGATCTTTCCTGATCTGCCCAAGGCACATCCCGCCTACGGATATATGACGATGAATTTTGCGGCAAACTTTCTCGGGCTCGACAGTGCCGCGACACCATTTGGATTGAAGGCCATGGAAAGTATGCAGGAATCAAATCCGGTAAAGGAAAAAGCTACCAACAGTCAGATCATGTTTCTCTGCCTGCACGCCGCCGGCTTAACTTTAATTCCGACTTCTATCATCGGTTACCGCGCCGCTATGAATGCAGGCAATCCCGCCGATATCATGTTGCCTACCATCATCACCTCTTTCGTTGGTACAATGGCGGCCCTGGTTTTCGTAAGCATCCGGCAACGGATCAGTTTGTTCAATGGTGCCGTGATAACAATGGTAGCCTCTGTCAGCCTGCTCATAGGAGGATTGATGTACTTCATCAGCCGGATGCAGGGCATTGATAAAATGCATTTCACCGGCAACCTGAGTAATGGTGTTTTGCTGTTTATCATCTTCGCGATAGTAGCCTATGCCTTCTGGAAGGAAAAAATATTCACGGCCGGCCACACCAATATCTTCGATTCATTTATACTGGGTGCGAAAGAAGGATTCACCACCGGTGTACGGATTCTTCCTTATATGATTGCCATGCTGGCAGCGCTCAGTATCTTCCGCAATGCCGGATTGATGGATATTGCCATGAACGGTATCGCAGCTACACTAAATATCTTTCAAGTGGATCCACAGATCATCAATGCCATTCCTGTTGCACTTATGCGCCCGTTCAGCGCCGGAGGCTCCCGTGGCTTTATGCTCGATGCGATGAAAACATATGGAGCGGATTCACTTACCGGCCAGCTGGCCTGCCTTTTCCAGGGAGCTGCTGAAACAACATTTTATGTAGTGGCGTTGTATTTCGGATCGGTGAGCGTGAAAAATACCCGTTATACTTTAGGCATCATGCTGCTCGTCGATTTAGTATGTGTTATCACTGCCATATTTGTGTGTCGGCTTTACTTCTGACCTTTTCCTGTTTCATTTATTTACTACGTTTGATGAATAGTCCATCCTGAGACCGGATTTTTCAACATTGCAGTTTTTAGAAATGACAACAGCATGAAACAACAACTTATCAACGGCCAATGGTGCGATGCACGCAATGGCAATACCTGGCCGGTACAAAACCCGGCAACGGAAGCAATCATTACCACCGTTCCTTTCGGAAACGGGGACGATTGCAATCTCGCGGTGGAAGCGGCGGTCAATGCATTTCCGCAATGGAGCAAACTGTCGAACTGGACACGTGCCGATCTGTTGAAAAAGACTGCCGATATTATTCGTAAAAATCTGAATGATTTCGCCAGGGAAATGGTGCTTGAATCGGGCAAGCCAATGGCCGAAGCAACAGGCGAATGGCGCGTCGCCGCCAATCTATTTGAATGGTTTGCCGAAGAAGGTAAGCGCTCCTATGGTAGAGTAATTCCATCAACACGAACAGATAAACGGATGACCGTGATTTATCAGCCAATGGGCGTAATCGGTATCATCACCGCTTGGAATTTTCCTGCTTACAATCCGGCCCGGGCCTGCGCAGCTGCCTTGGCTGCCGGTTGCACCATTGTTTGCAAAGGTTCTGAATACACGCCACTCACTTCCATGAATCTGTTCGCCGCCATGCAGGAAGCAGGCATTTCTCCCGGCGTGG